>SPCN01000451.1 GCA_004525465.1 Chrysiogenales bacterium
ATGTCGGCCTGGGTCGACGGTGACGGGATCGATATCGCCGCCTACGATTCACAGACCTGGGCCATTCCCCTGGATCAGGAGAATGAGATCCGCACTGTTTTTTTGGAAGCCGAACCACTTGGCGGCGGCGACAGCGACGAGATCACCGTGGCCTTGCACGGCGACCGCGACGTGGTGACCTGGCTGACCGGCTGGGATACGGTGCCGGGCAACAAGCCTCTTAAAAAAGCGAGTTCGCTCCTTTCCGGGCCGGCCCTAAATAAGTAACAAGTGACGAGTGACGAGGAGTCGCACTCAACGAGATCAAGAAAGAACTAATAATTATATCGAATACTGCTGTTCCTTGTCACTTGTCACTCGTTACTCGTTACTAAAATTCGTTCACCTTTTTCAGTGCGGGTAGGCCTTCTCCCCGGCCGCAACGCCGATATCCAGGAAATTCTCCAGCGGCGGCAGCGGGCAGTTGTAGGCGGGCGAGTAATTGCACAAGGGGTTGTAGCAGCGGTTGAAATCCAGGATGAATTCCTCGCCTTGCGGTTCGGGCACATCCATGAAGCGCCCGACTTCATAGGTTTCTTTGCCGTTGGTCGCGTCCTTGAAAGGAATGAACAGATAATCTGAGTCGGGACCATCCAGGCTTGACTTCAAGGCGGTCAAAGCCAGGTTTTTGCCATGCAGCTGAAAATGGATGCGGGCGTAGCGATAAAATGTCTTTTCCAGCTTGCGCGTTGTAGTGATCTTCACTTCGCGCTTTTCGGGAAATTTCTCCAGCCTGGCTGGCACCGCGTAGCGGGCGTCGGGGGGAAAATAGAGCAGGTGTTTGAAATCCAGCTGCTGCGGGCGCTGGGCGTCGAAGACGATCAAGGCCAGACTTTCCGGGCCGGGATAAGCGGCAAGCGTGAAACGGCCGGCTGTGAACAGGCTTCCCGGGATCAGCGCCTCGACGTTGCGGGCGATGTCGCGTTCTCCCAGGCGGCATAGGATCCCTGGGGCGCTTTCGTGCCAATACCATTTCCCTTCTCTGGAAAATACCGCAAAAACCGTTCCGGCGCCGGCCTGGGCTTTAAGGGACACGGTACCGTCCGTGATAGTTATGAAAGTTTTTTCCGGGGCGCTGACGGTCAAACGAGCGCCGCCGGCCATGGGCGAAGTGGCCGAGGTTTTGAATTCAATATCCTTCTGCTCCCTCTCTTTGAGAAGTTCCTGCCGCCAGGATTCATCTCCATTATGAACGGTTTCCTCCTGGTTATGCCATCCAGGCATGGCAATGAACATCAGCAGGAACGTAAATAATAAAACTCCTCCTTTTTTCATCCGCGTTTTTGCGTGCATTTTTTTCTCCTTATCGCTCAGCGGCCACGGTAATGAGGTCCTGGAGCACTCCGGCGGCCGTATCGCTGAGGCCGGGTTCCTCCTGAATGATCCACAGCGGGCCCATCATATCGGTTTCAAGACGCAATGCCGCCCCCTTGCCGCTGACCGCGGCAAAATAGTGGTCCATCTGGACTTCTTCAAGGCCCACCTGTGCTCGAACTTTGCCGTTTTCAAGTTCAGCCCTGCAGATCAGCTTCAAGCGCCGGCCCGCAGCCATAACGCCGGAGGCGTCCTCCGCAGCCAGGTCGCCGATGCCCCGGCGCTCCACCTGCAGGGGATCGATATCCGCGTCCAGGAAGACATTGGCCAGGATGGCGATTTTGGCAGCCGCGTCCCAGCCCTCCAGGTCCAGGGAGGGATCAGCCTCGGCGAAGCCCAATTCTTGGGCGGTTTTTATTGCGCTATCCATGTTTGCACCAAGTTCGAGGCGCGATATGACGAAATTGGTAGTGGTGTTCAGAATGCCCGAGATGCTTGTGACCCGGCAGCCGGCAAGCGCCTGCTTCAGGCTGAAGACCGGAGCTCCGTCCATGACCGCGCTTTCAAAAAGAAAACGCACGCCGTTTTTCCGGGCCAGCGCCGCCAGCTCGCGATAGGCGAAAGCCGCCGGCCCCTTGTTGGCGGTGACCACATGATGTCCGCACTCCAGGGCGGCGCGCACGTGAGCGATCGCCGGCTCGCCCCTTTTCTCTATGCTGAGGGTCGACAGCTCCACCAACACGTCGTAATCCAGCGTTTGCAAGGCCTGCAAGACCGTCACGGGCGCGGCCGGAAATCCGCCGTTCTCCC
>SPCN01000379.1 GCA_004525465.1 Chrysiogenales bacterium
GAGATTCAGGACGTACTGCAGGGCTTTGGGCACCGACCCGTAGGTGTAGATGATGGGCGTGGCGAAAAACCACAGGGTGATCAGGTTGGCCAGGATGTCCTTGATGTCGCGGAAATGCACGGTCAGCGCCGAGACCAGGAAACACAGCCCCATGGTGAAGATGTACTGCGCCAGCAGGCTGACCGGCAGGAACAGGACCCACCAGGTCAGGCTTTTTCCAAAGATGAGGAAAAAAGCAACCAGCACGGGCAGCCCGAAAAGAAAGTGAACCATGTTGGTGGTCACCACCATGATGGGCAACACCTCAATGGGGAACTTGATCTTCTTGATCAGCGCCCCCTGCACCATCAGCACGTTGGCCGACTCGAGCAGCGAGGATGAGAACCAGGTCCAGGGCAGGATGCCGTTGAACAGGAACAGGGCGTAGAACTTGGTGCTCTCGAAGCCGGCCACGCGGCCGCCGCCGATGATGAAGCCGAACACCACCGTGTAGACCAGCATCAGCAGCAGCGGGTTGAACAGGCTCCAGAAGAAGCCGAGCACGGTGCCGCGGTAGCGAGCCTTCAACTCGCGTGAGACCAGGATAAGAATCAGTTCGCGGTGGCGGAGTATTTCCTTCATTTTTTCTATCATGATGATTTCCGAGTAACCATTATACCGCAAAAAGTCCCGCCGCCAAAGCGTTTTTTGCAATATTTTTTTTTACATCCGGACCATCTTGACAAAAAAAAACCTGCTAGTTGAAATAAAATAAATTAATCGTTAAAATATTTGCCAGGGGAAACCGGGAAAAATGGGAATAGAGAAACAAGGCCAAAACAGCGAAGTGCAAAAACTGCGCGATGACAACCTGCAGTTGAGCCGGGAAAATCTTCGCCTGCAGCGGGCCGTCGAGGAACTGGGCATCCTCAACGAGATTGCCGTGGCTATCAACTCCACCCTGGCGGTGGAAAAGATCCTCGACCTGATCACCCAGCGCTGTGTGCACCACCTGGGGGCAGAGCAGGGGGAGGTGCTGCTGCTGGAGGAGAAGAAAACGGCCAGGCCATTCCAGACCATCTGCCGCGTCGGCGACACCAGCCACCAGCGTCTCCCCTTCCGCCTTGATGACCAGCTGACCGGCTGGATGCTGAAACACCGCGCCCCCTTGCTTATCAATGACATGGGCAACGACCGCCGCTTCGCGACCGGTGACGGCGACCTTTTTTCTGTTCTCTCGCTGCTGTGCGCGCCCATGGTCTGCAAAGGCAAGATGACCGGCCTGCTCGTGGTCTTCAACAAGAAGGCCGAAGCTGGGTTCAGTGCCGACGACCAGCGCCTGCTGGCCATCATTGCCAGCGAATCGGCCCAGGTCATCGATAACGCCCGCCTGGCCGACAAAGAAAAGACGCTGCTGCACATGCAGGAAGAGCTGCGCCTGGCCTATGAGATCCAGTACAACCTCCTGCCCGACGAACCGCCGCGCCTGGCCGGCTACGACATCGCCGGCAAGAGCATCCCGGCCAAAGAGGTCGGCGGTGATTATTTTGACTTCCTGGCCGTTGGCGAAAATAGTTTGGCTTTCTGCCTGGGCGACGTCTCGGGCAAGGGGCTGCCGGCGGCCCTGCTCATGGCCAACCTGCAGGCGGCCGTGCGCAGCCAGGCCATGGCCGGCACCTCGCTGACCTCCTGCCTGGAGCGCGCCAACTCGCTGCTTTTCCGCAACACCAGCCCCGAAAAATTCGCCACCCTGTTCTTCGGCTGCCTGGACACAGAGGGGCACGTCCTGCACTACTGCAACGCCGGCCACAACCATCCGTTCCTGATCGGAAAAGAAACTGAACCATTGCGCCTGAGCGCGGGAGGCTTGGCCCTGGGCTGCTTCGAATCGTTCCCATTTGAAGAAAGCCAGGTGCCGATGAAGCCTGGCGACTTGCTGATCGTGTTCTCTGACGGCATCAGCGAAGCCGTCAACGACGACGATCAGGAATTTGGCGAAGCCCGGCTGATCGAACTGGCCTCCGCCCATCCTGACTCCTCGGCCGCGGAACTGATCGAAAAGATCCTGCAGGACGTGGGGCGCCATGCCGGCGACCGGCCGCAGATGGATGACATGACCCTGGTGGTGCTCAAGAGGCTTACATGATCAATAAAATCATTTCCCATTACAAGATCATAGAAGAGCTTGGCCGTGGCGGCATGGGTGTGGTCTATAAGGCCCTGGACACCAATCTCAGGCGCACCGTGGCCCTGAAGTTCCTGCCGCCCGAGCTCTCGCGCGACCCCGACGCCAAGGCGCGCTTCGCCCACGAGGCGCGCGCCGCCTCGGCGCTCGATCACCCCAACATCTGCAGCGTTTACGACATCGGCGAAGACGTGGAAGGCCGGATGTTCATGGTCATGCCCCACTACGAGGGCAGGACGCTGAAGGAGATCATGGCCCGGGGCGGCATTACCGAGGCCATCCCCGCCGCCGGGGCAAGTGTAGGGGCACGGCGCGCCGTGCCCCTGCCCGTCCATGATGTCATTGCCATCGCGATCCAGATCGCCGAGGGGCTGGTTGCCGCCCACGCCAGGGGCATC
>SPCN01000277.1 GCA_004525465.1 Chrysiogenales bacterium
CGGGCCATCCGCGAAAACGATTTCGTCATCGATCCCGCCAGGTGCATCACCCTGTACAATGAACTCCCCGCCCCGATGCCGGAATGGATACCGGCTTCGGCCCACGACACCCTGGTCGGCTGCCTGAAGTGCCAGTACACCTGCCCGGGCAATGAAGATGTGATACAGGGCCAATGGGATTTGGGCGAGGTCAGCGAAGCCGAGACCTCCCTGCTTCTGGATGGCCGGAGCGACGCCGCGACGGAAAGCTCGCTGCGCTCCCAGTTGAAACGGATCGGCGGCGGCGACAACCTGCCCTATATTGCCCGCAATCTTAAGCTGATCCTGAACGCACGGGCAGGGCGATAACTTTCTTTTCCTTGCCCTTGCCAATCCAAATGAACGGAACATCTCGCTCCATCAGCAGCTTGAGGGTCCTGATCCTGCAGAACTGCCGGGAAGAAGGGATCGGACTCTATGGCACCCGGCTCCGGGAACTCAACATCAGCCATGACACCATCCACACCTATGCCGATAAGAGTTTGCCGCCTTTGGACCGCTACGACGCCATCATCATCGGGGGCACACCGCTATCGGTGAACAATATCCACCGTCACAATTTCCTGTTGAAGGAGGGGCGCTTTCTAAAAATGGCACTGGACCGCGGCAAATCCATCCTGGGCATCTGCTTCGGGGCCCAATTGCTGGCCCGGCTGCTGGGAGCCGAGGTTAAAAAAAATCCGCTCATGGAGATCGGCGCCTATCCTGTGCGTTTGACGGCTGCGGGGCGCAGTGATCCCCTATTCAATGGATTTCCCCGGACATTCCCGGTCTTCCACTGGCACGGTGATACATTCGCCATCCCGCCCGGGGCGAAGCGGTTGGCAATGGACCGGGATTGCCCCAATCAGGCTTTCCGCATGGGGTCCGCCCTGGGCTTGCAGTTCCACCTGGAGATTACCGCGGCCGAAGCCGGATCCTGGGCCGACACCTACGCGGAAGAACTGCCTGCGGTCGCCAAAAGCAAAGCACAGGTGATCGGCGAATGCCGGGAACACGAGCCCATGATGGCAAACCTGGCCGTTCTCCTGCTGGACAATTTCCTGGCCGCTGCCGCAATGAAAAAAAAGAATCGAATACTCAAAGGACATGGGAATACTGGCGACTCGGCCGCATTGGATTTCCGGATTGTGAAATGAATCGCAAGGGGTTGCTGGGCAGCGAAGATTTTTGGAATATCGATGATTGGACATGAAAAAAGTTCTATAGTGAGGTTCTCTGAAAACTTCCGGAATCAATGCAATTGCCGTGTGCCTTGTCTTGGGTTTGTTTTTCGGCCCGGCGTACTCGAGAAGCGTGCCGGCAAATGGCTCATCGTGCGGATGCATTTCTCCTTCGCCTCTAAATAGGTTACGGCCGCAGACAATTCTGAATCGAAGGCGGCAAAGAAACGACAGAATCAAAAATTGAAATAGAATTAGAGTCAAAGGGAATTTTGTTTTTATTCAGTCAGCAAAGACAGCCAAGTCAAATCATTACCAAAAGGTGGATTCCATGAATACAAAAGTAAATCACAAACAGATCGGGACAGGGGCGAAAGCATTAATGGCAAAACCTGATTTTGTCAGAGCTAATGCCCGGGACCGGAAGCAGCCGCAGATACGGAAATCCCTGGAAAAGGCCACAAAGTCGCTGGCCTTAGCCTACCTGGTTGCCAACATGAACTTCAAGCATATCCCGCTGAAGGAATTCATGGACGCTTTCGAAAAAAAAATATTGCTCGCCTGCCTGCGCCTGACCCGCCGCAACCAGAAAGATGCGGCGGCGATGTTACGACTAAAACCTACCGCTCTGATCGAAAAAATGCGCAAGCACGGCATCCAGGGGCGGCGAAAGAAATTGTACAGAGAACCGCAGGCGCCGCTGCCCCGAGATACAGATTGAAAAACGCTTTCCTGCTGTTTGCCACGGATTCACTGCTTGACTTTTCGAAAAAACAGATATGGAATATAGCAATGGCTGGGAACCCCAATTTATGAAAAGAATGATTGACAAAGAAAACCAAGGAAAAAAAATTGAAATCAAGGAAATTAAAATAAAAGCAAGCGTAAAAAGGAGCACTGTGTGATGAAAAAAATTACAGCAAAAAAGTTCATGCCGATCATATTGGCAGCGGTTGTTTTTTTTTTGGCGGCGCAACCGGCAGCAAAAGTGGTTTTTGAAAAAAGCAAGCAAACTCTTGGCGACACCCGATCATTCGGTGTGGCCATCGACGACGTCGACATGGACGGTGACAACGATATATTCCTTGCCAATTACAGGGGCCCGAACGCCCTCTGGCTGAACGACGGCCGGGGCGTTTTCACCCCAAGCGCCCAGGCATTTCCCGCGGTGGAAACGCACGGCGTGAACATTCAGGACCTGAACGGAGACGGAAAACCCGATATCATGCTCCTCAACCATGCGGCTCCCAGCCAGGTCCTCTTCAATGACGGTAGTGGGAAATTCGTCGACAGCGGCCAAAAGCTCGGGGCTGCAGGCGATTATCCCAGCATGGCCGTTCTGGGCGACGTTGACGGCGACGGCGACGCCGATGCCTTCGTCACCAACTATCAGGTCCCCAACCGGCTCTGGCTGAACGACAGCAAGGGCTTCTTTACCGTCTCCCCGGAAGCCTACGGCGGTGCCAACGGCCATGAAATGGAATTGGCCGACTTCAACGGCGACGGCAGCCTCGACCTGTATTTGAGCCTGTCTGACCAGGCCGATCAGATATGGTTCAATGACGGCGCCGGCCGCTTCAAGGACAGCGGCCAGGCGCTGGGCGGCAACGTGGGAGTTGACAGGGCCGATTACGGCGACGTCGACGGCGACGGCGACATCGACCTGGTCATAGCCAACGGCGGCGAAGGCCTGAAGATCTGGCTGAACCGGAAGAACACGGGAACCTTCGTCCCGGCCGGTCCCAGTCTCGAGGCAGGATTGAAGATATGCAAACTGTTCGACGCCGACCGGGACAGCGACCTGGACCTGATCACCCTCGACCGCGACAGCGGGAATCATCTCTGGCTGAACAGCGGCTCGGGATCCTTCACTTCCCTGGGACAGGTTTTCGGCACTCCCAGGGCGCTGAGCGTCGCCTGCGGCGATCTCGATGGCAACGGCATTCCAGATGTGGTTTTGGGTAAGCAGGAAAACACGGGCGGCAACGGGGTCTACTTCAACCGCACGGCGAAGAGCGGGCCGGGGACCGCTTTGGCCGAAGAAGTCAAAAATGTCATTCGCTCCGGTGAACTGCCCGCACTCCAGGCGCTGGTGGAGAAAGACCCGGGCCTCCTCAAGACCAGGGACAGCCAGGGCCGGACGCTGCTGCACCTGGCCGCGGTCGCCGGTCACCTGGAAATGGTCCGCTGGCTTATCGGGCGCGGCGTCGAAGTCGACGCCCGCACCGCGCAGATGTCCACGCCGCTGATGCACGCCTCTCTGGCAGGAAAAACGGACATCGTGCGGCTGCTGCTCGCCAGGGGCGCGGATATCGGCGCCAGGGACAGCTA
>SPCN01000125.1 GCA_004525465.1 Chrysiogenales bacterium
CATTTAAAAAAACTCTACGACCTGCAGCTGGACGGCGCTTTCCATAACCGGGAGCAGGGTCTGGAAATATTCAAGCAAACGCAGAAAAAAAAACCGGCGCGGCAAAAAAAATGAAATTATATCTGCGCAACGGCTTTCTCGAAAAAAGCGAACCCCTGGTCATGGGCATCCTCAACGTCACCCCCGATTCCTTTTCCGACGCCGGCCGCTTTTTCAGTGAGAACGATGCGTTGGCGCACGCCCGGGAAATGGTTGCCGCCGGCGCCGCCATCATCGATGTCGGAGGTGAAAGCACCCGGCCCGGGGCGGCGCGCATCGGCCTGGATGAAGAGATCGACCGCGTACTGCCGGTCATCGCCGGGATCAAGGAGCAGACCGGCGTCCTGGTCTCCATCGACACCAGCAAGGAAGAAGTGGCGCGACTGGCAGTGGATGAGGGCGGCGCCGACCTGGTCAACGATATCTCGGCCTTCAGCTTCAGCGAGCGCATGGCCACGGTCGTGGCCGAACTGAACGTGCCGGTCATTCTGATGCACATCAAGGGCACGCCGGAAAACATGCAGCGCGACCCCAGCTACGCCGACGTCGTCACCGAGATCAAGAACTATTTCCAGGAGAAGATCGACTACGCCCTGAGCCACGGCATCAAGAAGGAAAAGATCATCCTCGATCCCGGCATCGGTTTCGGCAAGCGGCTGGAAGACAATATCGCCATCATCCGCAACCTCAGGCAATTTGCCGCCTTCGACCTGCCGATCCTGATCGGGCTTTCACGCAAGTCCTTTCTCGGACTGCTGGCCGGCGAGGAGGTCCCGGAAAAGAGGGAAGCCGAGACCCTGGCCGCCAACCTGCTGGCAGTGCGCAACGGCGCCGCCATCCTCCGCGTCCACGACGTGGCCAATACGGTCAAGGCCCTGAAGGTCTGGCAGAGCCTGGCCTGAAAAAAGTCCTCGTCGGCTGCAGCATTGTTGTATAATAGTTTTAATAAAGCGCGCCGCGCAGACGCGCCTTAAGGAGGCGGTATGAATCGGGTCAACCTTATTGTCATTTCCATCCTTGCCGGTCTGGCGCTGCAGTCCGCTCTGGCGGCCCCATCAGGCCCGTTGCCTTCCCTCTTCCCCGAACTGCCCGGGTGGCAAAAGCAGGGAAAAGCCGAAACCTTCCTGCCCGAAACCCTTTACGAGCACATCAACGGCGCCGCCGAGAATTTCCTGGGCTACGATTTCGAGCAATTGGCCGTGCAGAATTACGGGAATGGCCAAAAACAAACCATGATCGCCGAGATCTATTTTCACGGCGGGCTGGAAAACGCCTTCGGGATCTACAGTTCCGAAAAACCGCTGGCCGGAGATTATATCCCCATTGGCAGCCAGGGTTATGCCGAGGAGGGCGTGCTGAATTTTTTTTGCGATGCCTATTATGTCAAGCTGAACAGCTTCGATCTCGGCCGGCAAGGCAAGGCCGTTCTGACGGCCCTGGCCGAAAATATCGCCGCCGCCATCGGCGGTAAAAACATTCTGCCGGAAATGCTTGCCGCCTTCCCGGCCCCGGGAAAAATCCCCCATGGCGAACGCTATATCCTGCACAATTTCCTGGGGCACGATTTTCTCCATTCGGCTTTCACAGCCGACTACGAACAGCAGGGAGCGAAATTCCAGTTGTTCATCATCCGGGCCGGCAGCGAGGAGAACGCCGCTGCCCTACTGCAAAAATACGCCGCCCTGGACAAAAAAAACCCTGCCCCGGTCATCAAGCCAGGCCTCCTGACTATAAACGACCGCTACAACGGGCCCATTCGCCTTTCCTGGCGCGGGGAATTGATCTGGGGAATGGTCGGACCGCAGGCAGCGGCAGACGCCCTGCTCGAAACCATGGCTGAAAAATTAGCAAAGCAATGAAGGCCAGCTGAAAAAATCGCGGCGGCGGCAGGAACTTTAAAAAATTCCCAGCAGCAGGCCCAAGGACAGGTTCAGGCCACCGAGATCCGGGCCGGGATCCAGGCCGTCACCGGCGGCCGGAACCGCTGAATACTCAAGCTGGGCCAGAACCTGCCAGCGGCGGCCCAAGCGGCAACGGCCGCCCGCCTGAACGAAATAACCCGTTGCCGTGCCTGTTGTCGCCAGCGCCACATCCAGCCATTGTTCCTTGTAAAAATTGGCATTGATGCCGGCACCCAGGAACGGGCTGAAACGCGAAGTCCACAGCCAATAATTCAGGCCCAGGCGCACGGTCGCCAGGCGCCAGCGCAAAGCATAGGTTTCTTCGGGGCGCTGCACCGCGAGCAGTACCGTATTCCCGGAAGTTTCCAGATAGCGGCTGGCGGCAAAAACCGAAATTTTGCGGTTCAGGTTCCAGCCCAGCTGCAGCTCGAGCGGAAAAATCGGCCCGGCATATATTTTCCGGAAGCTGTCTTGTCCGGGATAAAAATATCCAATGGTGGCGCCGATGAAAAAGCGCTGGGGCGGAGCCGCGCCCGCCCCGGCATAGGCCGCAGCAGAAAATAGCGGCAGCAGCAGAAACACGGCCGCTAAAAAAGCGGCGAGCGCGGTTGATTGTTTAACGGTTGTTTTCATCGTCCCTGACCTCCGCGGAATAGTTGCTTTCCCGGCCTTGTTCGTCCACGGCGGTCAGCACGTAATAATAATTCTGTCCGGGCAGCAGCAGGGAATCCCGGAATGCCGTGGCCACGATGGGTTGTTCGCTCAGGCGCAGGTAAGGGCCGTGGGACTTGTCGGAGCGGAATACATGATATCCGCTCACCGGCTCCCGGTTCGCCTGCCACTCCAGGTAAACTGTTTTCAGGCTGGAAAAAAGCGAAGCTGAGACCTGGCTGCGCGCCCGCAGTCCTATCGGTGCCGCTGGCGTACTGATGGGCTGGGCCAAGGCCGCGACCACCGCCAGGGAGGCTTGCACAGCCTCGGTGGCAAACCCCAGATCCAGCGTATCCAGCATATCGCTGCTGCGGTGGTAATAGGGATTGATGCTGTTCTCGATGCCACACAAAGCGGCGTAGCCCCTGTCCCAAAAAGAAGAATGGTCGCTCCAGCTCAGGGAGGAATTGATGACCTTGGCCAGGCGCAGCTCCACCAGCGGCTGGGCAACCGCGATGAATAGATCTGCCAGCCATTCCGATTGCCGGTTGCCAATCACATCCAGGACCCGCTGCCGGTCACCGGGATAGGCGATCATGTCCAGGTTGATCACGGCTATGATCTTGTCGCCGTTGCGCAGGGCCCGGTCGGCATAATGAGCGCTGCCGTACAAGCCCCACTCTTCGGCCGAAACACAGAGCAGGCCGATGGAAAAATCGAATCGCTCCTTGGCCAATATGCGGGCCATTTCCAGGACGGCAGCCGTGCCGCTGGCGTTGTCATCGGCCCCCGGTGCCGAGATCAACGGATTATTGCCGGTGGAATCATAATGGGCGCAGGCCAGGACCATCAGCTCCGGCGCCACCTGTCCGGGAATTACGGCCAGGATATTTTTGCTTTGATAACGGGATTCAAAAGTAAAGGGATCGCTGGCGGCCGTCAGGCCGATCTGCCGGAAGCGGCCGAGAATGAAATCTCCGGCAGCCTCGCACTGGGGGGTGGAGGCGAAGCGGGTCTTGAAATTCTGCAAGGCCAGGATGTCGGCCCGCAACCGCTCAACCGCGACCTGCGCCGCCAGGCCGGCAAGCAGCGGTCCGGCTTGGAGCGCAATCTGGTAGCTTTCCTTATCCGGCACGGCCGCGAACGCGGCTGGGGCGGGCGCTGACGAAAGGCTAAGCGCTTTCAGGCGGAAGGGCGGCGCCAGGTTTTTGCGAAAATCGGCCGCAGTGGTCCAACACAACCAGATGCGGTCTTCCAGGAGCCGGCACTGAATGGCGCCTTTACGGGAAAACAACGGCGCATCGTGCTCAGAATAAAGCAGAAAAAAGGAAACGTTATCGCGCGGATAAGCGATGACGGTAAAAGTGACGCCTTGGGCCCGCAGTCGGGGCAAAGCCGGCAGTGGTGCGTATACCAGCAGGCAGGAATTCAATTCCTGCACCACCACCGCGCCGGCGGCGGCAAGGGACCGTGAAAGCGCCGGGCCGGGGTCGGCTATCTTCAGCAGTGCCGCCGGTGCCGCTGCCGCGGCCGCAGCCGGCGAAAAGACGGTCGAGATAAGAAAGGCCAATAAATAAAAAACAATTCTTTTTCGCAAAGGCATGTGTCTCTCCTGGCACTGCATGGACAAAGCGAAACTAGGAGTTGATTTCCTTGAAAATCTCTTCCCAGTTGTCCGATTTCTTCAGTTCGGCGAAAATGGTCTGCCACTGCTCCTGAACGTCAAGGATGAAATCGATCACCTCGCGCACGGCGCCGCGGCCGCCGTAGCGCTTGGCAATATAGTGGGAGACACGCTTGATCAGCGGATGGGCATCGCCAACCGCGGCGGCGAAGCCGACCATGCCCATGACCTCGGCGTCGCCGATGTCGTCGCCGATATATGCCACTTCCTCTTTTTCAAAGCCGTATTTTTTAAGCAGTGCGAAAAACGGGATCGTCTTGTTGTACACGCCTTCGAAGTAATCGTCGACCTGCAGTTCCTCTGCCCTTTTTTTGACCTGCTTGGAGGTTTTGCCGGTGATGATGGCCGTCTTCAAACCAGCCAGGCGGGCGAATATGACGCCGGTGCCGTCCTTGACATCAAAGGATTTAATCGACTGGCCGTTGGGCATCATGAAAAATCTGCCATCCGACAAGGTTCCGTCCACATCCATAATGATCAGTTTTATCTTCTTAGCCAATTCTTTCTGGTCCATCATATCATCTCCGTTCTCCATAGATCGTGCAGGTGCAAAAGTCCGCTCAAACGGTTATCGCCGTTCATGACGACCAGCGAGGTTACCGCCCGTTCTTCCATGATTTTCAGGGCCTCAACCGCAAGTTTGTCTTCACTGATACAAAGCGGGTTGGCGGTCATGCAGTCCTCAGCCCGGGTTTTGGCAAAATTGATCCCTTTCAGGAAAAAGCGACGCAGGTCACCGTCGGTAATAATGCCGGCGACTTGATCGTGTTCCCGGACTACGATGGCCACGCCGAATTTTTTTTCATTGATGGTGCGAATCACGTTTTCCATCGACGCCGAGAGGTCGGCAAGCGGCAGCTGTTCGCCCCGGTGCATCAGGTGCCTGACCTTGAGCAGTTTTTTGCCTATCTGCCCTCCCGGGTGGATGAAACGAAAATCGTCCTCGCTGAAACCGCGCTTTTCCATCAGGGCGATGGACAAGGCATCGCCCATGGCCAGGGTCAGGGTCGAGGATGCCGACGGCACCAGCCCGATCGGGCAGGCCTCCTTTTCGACGCCGCAGTCGATGAACACGTCGCTTTGCCGGGCCAGCGTCGATTCGGGGTTGCCCACCAACGATATCAGCTTGATGCCCAGGCGCTTGATATAATTGAGCATGCGGATGACTTCATCGGTTTCCCCGGAAGTGGAAAGGGCGATCACGGTGTCTTCGGGATGGATGATGCCGATGTCGCCGTGGATGGCTTCGGCCGGGTGCAGGAAAATGGCCGGACTGCCGATCGAGGTCATGGTGGCCGCTATTTTGCGGCCGATCAGGCCTGATTTGCCCATGCCGGTGACCACGATCTGGCCGCGGCATTGAAAAATGAGTTCGACAGCGTCTGCGAATTGATGATTGATTTTGCCCAGGGCTTTTAAAATGGCGTTGGCTTCGGTCTGCAGAACTTTCTTTCCGGTTTCAATACTGCCCATTAAGCTACATTATACAACTTCTGCAGGCGGATTAAAAGGGGGCGGAGGTCTTTTAAAGGCAAAGAATTTTTTCCGTCCGAAAGGGCCTTTTCGGGATGGGGATGGATCTCCAAAAAAATACCGTTGGCGCCGGCCGCGATGCCGGCGGCAGCCATGAGCGGAATGAACTGCGGATCGCCGCCCGAAACGTCGCCGGCGGCGCTGGGCCGCTGCACCGCATGGGTGGCGTCCATGACCACCGGGCAGCCGCTCTCCTTCATCAACGGGATGGAACGGAAATCTACCACCAGATTGTTGTAACCGAAAAAAGTGCCCCGTTCGGTCAGCATGACACGCCGGCTGCCGGCCCCGCTGACTTTTTTCAGGGCCAGGATGATGTCGGCCGGACCCATCAACTGGCTTTTCTTGATGTTCAGGGGCAGGCCGGTACGGGCCGCGGCCAAAAGCAGGTCGGTCTGGCGGCTCAGGAAAGCCGGGATCTGGATGACGGAAAGGACCTTGGCGGCCGCTGCAGCCTGCCAGGGTTCATGGATATCGGCAAGGACCGGGATGCGCAGGTCTTGCTTGATGGCGGCCAGGATGGGCAGGCCCTTTTCCAGGCCCGGGCCGCGGGCCGAGCCGATGGCCGAACGGTTGGCCTTGTCGAAGGAGGCCTTGAAAATAAAGGGAATGCCGAGTTCGCTGGTGATTTTTTTGGCCTCAGTGGCAATTTCGCTGGTCAGGCCCGGGTCCTCGATGACGCAGGGGCCGGCGATCAGGAAGAACCGATCGTCGCTGATCTCCAGATCGTCAACCTTGAAGAAACTCTTCATGAGCAGATTTTAGCAGCATTTTCGGGAAATGGCAAATTAGAAGACGGGTTGGGTAGGGGCGAAAAATCTTTCGCCCTTACTTTTAAATAACGATCTTTTCCTTGTATTCGCCGAAGACGGCGCGCATCTGGTCGGCGATCTCCTGCAGGGTGGCATAGGTCTTGACCGCCTCCAGGATCGGC
>SPCN01000171.1 GCA_004525465.1 Chrysiogenales bacterium
GTATGCCAGCGGCCTCTGCTTCCGCATCCGCGTCCACCGCGAACGCCGGCAGCGCATGCCCGCCGTCGAGATCGCATTCTACGCCGTCATGCTGGCCGCCGGCGCCGTCATCCTCTACTGCATCATCACCGGCCGCATCCGTTTCTGATCGCAGGCGAGAATAGGGGCGAATTAAGGGAAGTGAGCGTTCAGGTGTCCGCTCTCCTGATCCCGGAAATAATGTTGGCGGCAAGCAAGTCCTGAAAACGCTTGATCAATCTCTTTGCCGCGGGGCGATTGTGCTTATTGTCGAGACGCGATCGTGGAGGACGATTTGTTGTGTCCCTGTTACTCGTAGCGCAGGGACTCGCCGGGATTGAGCCGGGCGGACTTTATGGTGTGATAGCCGACAGTGACGAAAGCGATGCCCAGGGAGAGCAGCACCGTCAAGGCAATGACGCCCGCGTCCATGGCGGTCCGGTAGGCAAATTGCCGGAGCCATTTGTTGATCAGCCAGGCGGCCACCGGCGTGGCCATCAGGCACGCAAAAAGCACCAGCCTCAGGAAATCATTTGACAGGAGAAAAACCAATCCGGAAGTGGAGGCACCGCAGGCTTTGCGGATGCCGATCTCCTTGGTGCGTTTCTCGGTCATGAAAGCGGCCAGCCCGAAAAGGCCCAGGCAGGAAATAAAAATCGCCAGCACGGTAAAGGTCATCACCAGCCGGCCGACCGACTCCTCCGCCTGGTACTGGCCGCGAATGCTGTCATCCAGGAAGCTGTATTCAAAAGGGTATTCCGGATAAATTTTCGTCCATTGCTTCTCCAAAAATTTCAGGGTCGATGCCATGCCCTGGGGATGGATGCGAATGCAGGCATGGCGATAACTGTCGGGTTGGATGCGCATGGCCATGGGAATGATCTTGTTGCGCATTGATTCGAAATGATAATCCTTGACCACGCCGATGATCCTGCCGCGCAAATCCCAGACCCGCAGTTCCTTGCCGATCGGCTCCTTCATCTCCATGGCCTGCACCGCCGTCTCGTTGACCACGAATGCATCCGCGGCATCGCTTTTGAACTCTTTTGAAAAAAACCGGCCCCGGGCCATTTTCATGCCAAAGGTTTTCAGATAGTCGGTATCCACCACTACCATGACCATCTTTACCTGTTGATTGCCCTTGCCCTCCCAGTGCACGTCTCCTTCGCCCGCATTGGAATTCCAGCGGTACGGGGCGGTGTCGGTCATGGTGACATGCAATATTTTCGGGTTGGCCAGGAGTTCCGTTTTAATGGTTTCGATATTGTTTCGATACCTCGCGCCAATGCTGAAATAAACGACATTCTCCCGGTTGAAGCCGACATCCCGGTCCTTTAAAAAGTTTACCTGCTTGAAGATCATCATGGTGCCCAGGATAAGGAGGATGGATAAAAAAAACTGGGTCACCACCAGGATCTTGCGAAACATCGCCCCGCTCATGCCGGAAGAAAGATCCCCCTTTAACACCCTGACCGTCTGAAAATTCGACAGGAAAAGCGCGGGATAACTTCCGGAAATGATTCCGGTAAGCAGTAGAATGAGGAAGATCCCCGGGATCATGCCGCCCTGGAACAGGCTCGCGAACGTGAAGGCCTCTTGCGTGATGCTGTTGAAGTTCGGCAGGAACAGGGCGATCATGCCGGTGCCGACGACAAGGGCGATGACGGTCAATGCGACGGATTCCCCGAAAAACTGGCGGATCAAATCGGCCCTGCTCGCACCCATTGTCTTGCGGATACCCACTTCCTTGGCCAGCGTGGTCGAACGGGCGGTGGTGAGGTTCATGAAATTAATGCAGGCGATCATGAGAATGAAAAAAGCCATGGTAGAGAAGATATATACGTAGGTGATGGTGCCGTTGCCAGGGCCCATGGGGTTCAGGCGCAGCCGGGTTATGGGTTGCAGGGAAAGGGGGCGTTTGTCCTGGTGCCTGTGCCTCTCCACCACGTCCGATATTTTCGCGTCCACGGAACCCGCTGCCGTGTTTTTCGCAAGCTGCACGTAGGTGCGAATGTTGTTTATGTCCCAGGTTTCCAGGTTCCCGAGCCAGTTCCATTCCCTGGCCGCGGCCAGGGGAATGATGTATTCGCATTGAATATGAGAATTGGCCGGGTAATTTTTAAATACCCCGGTCACTTTCAAATCGTATTGGGTGCTGAAGGTCACGATCTTGTCGACAGGATCCTTGTCGCCGAAGAACTTGCCGGCGAGTTTCTCCGAGATCACGATGGAGTGTGGTTGCATAAGCGCTGTTTTGGCATCGCCGCTCAAAAAGTCGAACGTGAACATCTGCAAAAAATCAGGCTCTACTGTAATGCCGTTGCCTCCTGCCGTCATCTCCCTGCCTTTGTATTTGATGAGATTGTCCCCGATGTCGGCAAAGCGGGAGGCGCGGATGATCTCCGGGAACTCCGCTTTCAGGAATTTTGCCAGGGCGGTGGGCGTGACCGTGCTGCCGTTGCTGAACGTCGCCACGTACAGGTCAGCGGCATTTTGGTGGAAGCGGTCATAGCTCAGTTCATTCTGCACCCATTTAAAGATAAAGATCGTGCAGGCCAAACCCATGGCCAGGCCCAGGACATTGATCACGGCGTAGCCCCGGTTCTTTTTTACCCTCCTCATGGCCACTTTAAAATAGTGGAAAAGAAGGGCCAGGATGCTGCCGCCGCTCTTTCCTGGAGGCACGGCGATCCATCCCCGGGAATCGGTTTTAAAATAATCGACACTGATATTTTGAATCGACCCGAGATTTTCCACCGCGCCTGCAAACGCCTCTTTCTTATTTTTTCCTTTCTCCAGAAGATGGTCGATCTCATCCAGCAGGTGAGAGTGCAATTCTTCGATATAGCCTTCTTCAAGTCCCTGGTTTTTCCTGAGTGTTTTCAGCCAATCCCTTACTGCCTGGTCCAGGTCGAACATCTCTATCCTCCCGAGGGCTGGAATTCTCTTTTCATCTGGGAATTCCACAATTTGTTAAGGATGCTGTGCATGCTCATCCACTCTTCCATGTCCCGGCAAAGAACTTCCCTGCCCCCGGGTTGGATGGTGTAATATTTGCGGTGCCTGCCCCCGGCCGACATTTTCCAGCTTGAAGCGATCAGATTGCTTTTTTCCAGGCGATGAAGAACCGGGTAGAGCATGCCGTCAGACCATTCCACGGCACCTCCGGATAGCTCTTTCACCCTCTGGATGATCTGATAACCATAACTTTCTCCTTCCAGCAGGATCGACAGTATCAGCGGTTTGCTCGAAGCGGCCACCAGTGCCTTGGATATCATTTTCACCTCGCATCGTTATATACATAGTGATGTTACGTATGCGGCAATGTAATTGTTTAAGATATTCGCTCTGTCAACAAAAAATATTTTTTTCGGGCCTAACCAGGCACATTGGAATGAAATGGAAGCCGCGGGGGGAGAAACATCCAGTAGGGTCGCCCATTAAAAGGGCATTGTCAAAAGAGCGGACAAATAATTTTTAAGGCATTGGGCGTCTGCGAATGGAAACGGCCCGGGGATCAGTTCTTTTTGAAAGCGTACACGCCGAACCAGACGAGAAACACCAGGTGCAAAGCAATGATGCTCCAGCCCCTGGCGTTCATCAGGCCGGCGGTTTGGGTGAGCAGCAGGATGGGCGTGGACGGCAGGTAGTACATGAACAGGACGCGCGCCACTGCGGTTTTGAACTCCGGCCGGGTGGAGCGCCGCCCGAACCAGAGCAGGACCGGGAGGCTGAGCAGCGCCGAGCCGAACAAACGGGCGAAGACAGCAGCGGCGTCATTGAGGACGACGCCAAACTGGCCCATCATGACACCGGGAATGGCAATGAAACCCAAAGCAAAAACAGCTTCGATAATCATGGCCGCCATAAAGAGCGTATTCATGTCAGACCTCCCTGCCTGTTTCCAGGCCCTATTTGTGATGCTTTTTCGCTTCGGCCCGCTCCGCCGCGGCCCTGGTCCTGTGCACGGTCTTGTCGGGATGGTTGGCAGGGGAGTACAGGGTATACAGCTTCAGCTTGGCGGTCTTCGAGGCATTGATCACGTTATGGAAGGTGCCGGCCGGGACGATGACGGCGTCGCCGTTTTTTGCCAGGTGTTTTTCCTTGCCTGCGAAAACAAAGAGCGCCTGGCCCTTCTCGATGCGAAAGAACTGGTCGACCTTCTTGTGCACTTCGTTGCCGATCTCCTCGCCGGGCTGCAGGCACATGACCACCAGCTGGGCATATTTGCCGGTGAACAGTACTTTGCGGAAAAATTCGTTATCCAGGGTTTTTTTCTCGATTGCTACGCCATATCCTGCCATTTTTTGCACCTCCAATATATTTGCTATGTTGACAATGTAGCATACCCCCCCGGGAAAGTTCAACAATCGCCTTTGCTTTTCGCAAAAATAGCGGCGGGGCCAGGTCGGAGGGAAGCGGCGCCGGATTTTTCGCTTTTTTGAACCGGCTACAGCCGCCAGAGATAGGAGGCCTTGAAGAAGAGGCCGCGCTTCATTTCCAGGAAGCGGTCGTCGGGGCGGTACGCGTTCTCGTCCCAGCGGACCTTTTCGTAGAGCGATCCGTAGCCCAGCTGGAGCACCGTGCCCGGGATGTAGGTGAACGAGACCAGGAGGTCGCCGAGGAGTCTGTTGCGGTAATCGTTGTACTCGAGCACGCCGCGGAAAAAGAGATACTTGTTTGCCTGGTAGGTGAGCTTGTTGCGCAGGATGGTGTAGTCGTAGACCCTGCTCCTGTCCGCCTTGGCGAACAGCTCGGAGTAGGTGAGGCGGAGCTCCCACTCGAGCTTGTCGGTGGGCAGATAGCGGAGGACGCCCGCGGCCGTGTTGCCGTAGCCCTGGAACGGGTCCTCGATGTAGCGGACCTGGTTGCCGCGGCGCAGGCCGAGATACAGGTACAGCTTCTTGTTCAGCCAGCTGTTGGCGATCAGCCGGTACCGGCTGATATCGAAGCGCCGGCCGAGAAAGACCTCGCTGCCCGTCCAGGCTTCCAGGGTCAGGTTGGTGTTGCCCGGCAGCAGCAGGTCGACGCCGAACCTGCCCAGCGCCTCGTTCATGCCGCTCTCTTGGTCACGGATGACATAGACCCAGAGGCGGGGCTTGACCTTGCGGAAAAAATTGGACTTGGGGTAGAACTTCGGGCCGATCTCGCTTTCGAGGCCGGTCAGGCCGGCGCGCGACAGGAAGCCGCTCTCGCTGAAGAAGCCGCGGCTGATCGAGTAGAAGCATCCGGTCAGGTCCAGGTCGCGCGTCGACTTGGA
>SPCN01000211.1 GCA_004525465.1 Chrysiogenales bacterium
GCCGCTGGGCCTGGGCCTCGGCGACGATTCGCAGGAAGAGGTCTTCCAGTTTCTCCCGGGGATGGGTCACATCCAGTATCTCTTTGGATTCGCGCTGTGCGATGACGTCGCGGACGGCGGTCAGCGTCGATTCGCTGAGGCGTTCAACGACGATTTGCGTGCGTTCCTGTTGGCTCAGCAACTCCGACACGTCGCCTTCGGCTCGTTTGCGGCCGCCGTAGAGGATGGTGACCCGATCGCAGACGTCCTCGACATCGCTGAGCAGGTGGCTGCACAGGATGACCGTTTTGCCGCGACGGCCGAGGTCGACGATCAGGTCCTTGAACAGCCGGGTGCCCAACGGATCCAATCCGCTGGTCGGTTCGTCGAGGATCAGCAGGTCGGGGTCATTGATCAACGCCTGAGCCAAGCCGATGCGGCGTTGCATGCCTTTGGAGTACTCGCCGACGCGGCGGTACGCGACATTGGCCAAGCCGACCATCGTGAGCAGCATGTCCACGCGTTTGCGTCGGGCGGGTCGCGGCTGTCGGAACAGCCGACCGTAGAAGTCCAAGGTTTCGTAGGCGTTGAGGAACGGATACAGGTACGACTCCTCGGGCAGAAAGCCGATTCGCGACTTGATCGCGACGTTGGATGGATGCTCCCCGAGTACGCGGATCTGTCCTCGGGTCGGGTGGAGCAGGCCGAGGATCATCTTGACCGTGGTGCTCTTGCCCGAGCCGTTGGGGCCCAGCAAGCCGTAGACCTCGTTGGGCAGCACCTGTAGATCGAGATCGTTGACGGCCGCGACCTTCTCGCGGTTCCAGAAATCGCGGAAAATCTTGGTAACGCCGGTCGTCTCAACAACCGCCGTGCTGGTCATCGCCATGGTTCACGTCTCTCGCAAGGTCGTGGGTTCGCCGCGCACCGGCACAGCGTACCACAAGGTTCTACTGTCCGGGTTCGGTATGGTTCGGCTTTCTTCAGCTCTCGCCGGCGCGGCCCCGGCTCCGGCCCGCCGGCTATCGCCTGTAGGTGATATCTTCCTGGGTCCGCTTCGTCTCTTCGAGCTTGATGGCTCGCCACACGGACGGGTCGTGCTTCATGTACAGGACGGTCTTGACACCGGCGGGCACGTAGTACTTGACCGCCAACTCGTTGGTCATGATCTCCTGCAGGGCGTCCATCCATTGGTCCGACATCGTGAGTTCCGGCGCTTTCTGGTAGGAGTCCAGAAGCTTGCGGTATCGTTCATACTCCTGGCGGGCCATGTTCAACGTCGTGGACGCCTCGCCTCTGGCGTCCGCGATAGTCTTGCTTGCCTGACCGGACGTTTGCTCGTCGTGCAGCAACGCGACGATCGCCTCGTAACGCTTGATGGCCTGGTCCTCAGACCGCAGATGCTCATCGATGGCCGCCTTGAGCGTCTCCCACTGTTCTCCAGCGGCGTCCCGGAGCATGGCCGTGGCCCGCTCATGGCGTTCGATGGCTTGGGCGTCAGTGTCCAGAGACCCTTCGTAGTCGCCGATGGCCTCACGGGCACGAAGTGCCTCCCATTTCTCTCCGGAGGCGTTCTTGAGAATGGCCTCAGCCTTCTCATAGCGTTGGGTGGCCTGGGCCAGAGACCGCTCGTAATCGAGGATGGCGCTGTGGACTGGGCCCCAGTTCTCTCCGGCGGCATCGCGTAGAATGCCCGTGGCAGCTTTCTTGGCCCCGTTGATGGCCTGTTCCCGCTCGCTTTCGGCCATCGTGACCTGGCGGAACGACGCCAACGTCTGCAGAGGCGGGGTATGGGCCGCCAGGGTCAGGCTAATGATACGCAGGCTCGTACTCAGGTCGTCCAGCATGCGTTGCGCCCGGTTCTTCGTCGCCGTCGTGAACTCCCGACTGCCCCGGACGATATCCTCGGCGGGGTACTGGGCGGCGGCTTGAACCGACGCGTTCTCAATCACGGACCGCAGCAGACCTTGCTCGCTGCCGATGTGGTCGCCCACGTTCTGGACGAAGTCCAGAACGTGTTGGTCGCTCACTTGGTAGGTGATCGCCCACTTGATGTGAACCAGGCCTTGGTCACCGGTGAGCAGCGACCCGTCATAGGCGGGGCGCAGTCCCTCGCCGACGGGCTTCTTCTCGGCTTCGAGCAGGGCGGCCTCTCCGGGTCGTTCGTAGTGCCAGAAGCTGTCTAGCGCCAACTGCTGTTCCTGAACAGAGATGACGAGCACCTCGCCGACGGGGAACGGCCAAGTGAAACAGACGCCTTCCCCCAGCACCTTGCCCGGTTTCGACGGGCTGCCCCCGACCAACCGGCCGAAGCGGAGCTTGGCGCCTCGATCGCCGGAATCGATGGTTTCCAGGCCGCTGAGGATATACCCGATCAGCAGGATCACCATGATCACGCTCAGCAGGCGGAAGCTGGTTCGAAGCGCCCCGGCCAGCGACTGACCGGCCGGGTCGATCTCATTGCCGATCATCTGGTCGGCCAAAGGTACGTCGTCGTCATGCGCAAGATCATGTTCAGTCACGATCGTTTACCTTTCCTGGCGGCGTGCCTCAGCGGGTTTCGTCCTGGGAACCGGCGTTCAGCGTTTCCGGCGTCGGCGGGTCCTTGAACCATCCATGGCTGATGTCCCCGTAGGGGGCGGCACCGGAGCCGTCCAGGACGAACAGGGACTGCACAGCCAGGGTTTTCCGCAGGTAATCCAGGCGGCGCAGGAACATCGCGTAGTCTTCGTTTTCATACTGGTCGTAGTACTTCTTCGCGCGTGCCTCGCCGCGGTTGCGGATCTCGGCCGCCTGCAGGTTGGCGAACGCGATGATCTGATCCCGGATGGCCTCGGCCTCAGACACGATCGCCTTGGCCTGGGCCAAGCCCTGGCTCCTGGCGTCTTCGGCGTCACGGGTGCGCCGTATCCGCTCGTTCTCCATGACCACAGCGGTGACATCCTCAGGCAGCGACGTGCGCTCGATGCCGATCCGCTGCACCTCGATGCCGTAGACCTCCCTGGCCTCCGCCTGCACCTGCTGGAGGATTTGCGTTTCTATGGCGGCCAAGCGGTCGCCGCCTGACCGCAGCGATGCGAAGCTCTCCATTTTCACCAGACCGATGACATTGCCCTTGGCGCTGCGTACCAAGGGGCGCAAAACGGCCTCACCTTTGCCGAGGTCGCCTGTGCGGGACATGTCCGAGCCGAGCCGCTTGCGATATTTGATCGGGTCGCCCACATGCCAGCAGACGTAGAGGCCCACCAGCACATTGCGTTGGTCCTGCGTCTGCAACTGCGTGTACTCGCCCTCGAAGTACTGGGTTTGGCGTTCATACCGGGTCACCTTCTGGATCGGATACGGTAGCCGCCAGTGCAGGCCGGGGCCCGTCGGTTCGGCGGCCAGCCGTCCGAGAGTCTCCACCACGCCCAACTCGTTGTGGCGGATCTGGTAGGAGAACATCACCGACAGCAGGGCGCCGGCGATGATCAACCCTACGATAATTCGGACCACATTCTTTCCCGTCATGCTCCGTACTCCTCACGGTATGTTTCGTGTCTCATAGATTCTTCCCGGGGTTTCATTGCTCAGTTCTGCGAGCCAAGGGTGGCCCCGCCTCCGACGACGCGGCGTTCATCCTGGTAGCGGATCTCCACGAACCGGCGGTCCACGCCCAGGATCCACTTCGGGGCATCCTTAAGCGTCTCGCTGAGCACCTTCAGTTTATCCTGCAGCGCATACAGGCGGGGGGCGGCCCGGAAGGCCGGCAGCTTGCCCTGAAGCTCGATCAGGCGGCCGTGCCCGGCGTTTTCGGCGGCCCAGCGATCAGCCCGGGCTTCGTTGATCCGCACCTTGGCCTGTCCCCTGGACCGGTCCAGCAGGTCGATGGCCGTCTGCTCGACGGACGCGATCTGTTCGGCCGGTGCGCCCTGTTCCTGGAGTTGCTGTGCCTGGGCGAAGGTCCCCATCAGGGCCTCGGCGGTGGCTTTGGAACCGGCGACCGTGCTCAGCAGACTGTCGGCCGAGATGCGGGCGGAAAGAACGGTGCCCTTGCCTTCCTGTTCGGCCTTGATGACCTCTTCAAACGCGTCGGCCACCTTCGGCAGGGGGTGGACGCCGCGGATATTCACGGTGATGACTTCCACGCCGAGAGCCAACTGCGTCGCGGCGTCATTGATTGCCTTGCGGAGATCCTTGGCCGCGTCCCCGCCGCCCCGCTGCAGTAGCGAGTCGACGTCCCGTTCGGCCGTGTACAAGGTTGCCTCACGCATCGCCAGCCCGCGCAGGACCTGTTCGGCGTCGTCGACGCCGTATCGGAACCGGCACACGTCCATGACGTGATAGTCCACGCTGAAGACGAACCGGATCAGTCCGAACGCGCCGAACGAGTCGGCCTCATCAGCCGCTTGGGAACGCTCCCGGGCGGTCAGGAAGTCTATTTCCTCATGTCC
>SPCN01000314.1 GCA_004525465.1 Chrysiogenales bacterium
GAACTGGAAGTCGCGATTGCTCTTCTTGGCGAAGCCATGCCCCTCGTCCTTGGCCACCAGGTACCAGACCGGGATCCCCGCTTTCTTCAGAATGTCGCGCATCTGCTCGGCTTCGCTTGCCGGGACGCGCGGATCGTTGGCGCCCTGGATGATGAACAGGGGCTTGCGGATCTTGTCGCTGTGGTTGAGCGGCGCGATCTGCAGCAGGAACTTGCGCATTTTGGGGTCGCGTTCGTCGCCGTATTCCACCCGGCGCAGGTCCTGGCGATAGCCGGAAGTGTTTTCCAGGAAGGTCACCAGGTTGGAAATGCCCACCACCTCCACGGCGCAGCGGATGCGCTGGGGGTAGAAGGCGGCGATAGCCAGGGTCATGTGGCCGCCATAGCTGCCGCCGGTGACCATGACGCGATCGCCGTCCAGGTCGGGCCGGTCCTGGATCCAATCAAGCAGGGCGGCGATGTCCCTGTATGAGCCCTCGCGCAGAAAACCGTTGTCCAGCTTGAGGAACGTCTTGCCGAAACCGCTGGAACCGCGGACGTTGGGGTAGATGATGGCCACGCCCAGCTCATTTAAATAGTAATTGTTCTGGCCGATGAAATCGGGAGTTGCCTGCCCTTCCGGACCGCCGTGAATATTGATGATCAGCGGCCTTTTGCCGGTGAAGCGGGCCGCCGGCCGGTACAAAAACCCGGAGATCGTTTTGCCGTCGAAACTTTTCCATTTGACCAGCTGCGGCGCAGCGAAGGTCTCACTGTTCAGGCCGCCGAGTTCGCTGGTTGTCCAGCGCTCGACCCGGCCGCTTTCGATGTTGAGTGAATAGGCATCATCGGCCGAACGCGGATTGACATAAGTGAAGCCGAGTTCCTTGCCGTTGCGGTGCCATTGCAGCCCGAAGATCAATCCCAGCTCCATGACGGGCAGCGGCAGATCCTTTCCCGTTGCCAGTTCGCGGACATGCAGGACGCTTGAACCGTCCTCGTTACTGATAAAAGCGACATGGCTGCGATCGTGTGAAAGGGCAAATTCATCGATATCCCAGGGGATGGCCGAGGTCAAATACGTGTGCTTGCGGCTGGCCAGATCGATGTAGGCCAGGCGCACAAACTCGGAATCCCTGTCGGTGAGGGCATAGACCCCCTTGCCGTCCCTGCTGAAGGCGGCGTAATGGTAGGCGACCTTCTCCTTGCCGCCCTGGCGGGTGAGCCGTTCCTTTTTGGCCGTGGCCGCGTCCACCAGCCACAGGTAGCTCTGGTTTATGGAGATCCTCTCCAGCACCATAAGCTTGCCGTCGTCGGGAGACCAATCGATCGCCATCCAGCCCCCGCCCTGCACCTGCAGCAGCAAGCGGTCGCTTTGGGGGTCGCGCGGATCCATGACATGGATATCGATGTCGTTTTGGTTGCGCCGGTTGGATTGGTACGCCAGCCGGTCGCCGTTGTTGGACCAGACGCCGCCGATGTTGCGCGAGCGGCCGTCGGTCAGCAGCGTGGTTTTGCCGCTGGCGAAATCAAAGCGGTATTTCTGGTAATTCTCGTTGCCGCCGACATCTTTGTTAAACACGATGAAATCGCCGCCGCGCGGATCGAATTCGGCGCCCGCCACCCTTTCCTTGTAAAAAGTGAGCTGGGTGCGGGCCGCTCCCGGTGCCTTGACCAGGTGCACCTGGCTGGCGTCGGCGAAGCGCGTACTGATGATCATTTCCCGCTTTAACGGGTGCCAGTTCTGGAAATAGGCATAGCGGAAGTTGTTGTACAATTCCGCTTCATCGGCCAGGGCGGCGGGAATGGCCGGAATGCCCTCGACGATCAGGTTGTCGCCCGGCTTGATCGCGTCATCGCCATTGCCGGAAACCGCGAGGCTGAATACCGCCAAAACAGTAATCAAAACAAAGATCTTTTTCATCGCATTTCTCCTTGCCAAAAAAAATAGCCTTTTATTCCGTATCCTTGAGAACCGATTCCGGCATCCTGCCCTGGAAATGCAGGGTGCGGATGGGGAACGGTATGGTGATGCCCTCGGCCTGGTAGCGCTTGTGCAGGCGCTTGATAAATTCATGCTTTAAAATATACTGGTCCACGAATTCCCTGGCCTTGATGATCACCGTGAATTTGATCGTGGAGTCGCCGAAAGTGTGGTAGCGGATGAAAGGCTCGAAATCGCTCACCCCGCCCGGGATTTCCCGCATCACCTCCCCGGCCACCTCGATGGTCACTTTTTCAACCTTTTCCAGGTCGCTCTCATAAGCCACGCCCACCTGCACCAGGACCGAGCTGACCTTTTCAGGCAGGAAATAATTCTTGATGATGGTCTTGGAAATAACCGAGTTGGGAATGATGTTCAGGTTGTTGGAGAGTTCGCGAACCGTGGTGTTGCGCCAGTTGATGTCCACGATGAATCCCTCTTCACCGCTGCCCAGGCTGATGTAATCTCCCGGGCGGATCTGCTTGGAAGCGATCAGCTGCAGACCGGAAAACAGGTTGGAAAGGGTTTCCTGCAAGGCCAGGGCCACGGCCAGGCCGCCGATGCCCAGGCCGGTGAGAATAGGGGCGATGGAGATGCCCAGGGAGTTGAAGATGATCAGGATGCCGATCAGAAAGACGAATATCCTGGTCAGGTTCGTGAAGATGGTCGTTCTGGGCAGGGACTCCTTCAAATTTTCCGAATACAGGTCGATGATGCTCACGCTCATGTTGGCGGCAAAGACGGTCAGGCTCAGGATGGCCATGACCATGATGACGCTGTGGATCAGTTTCAACAAGCTCGCTTCCACGGGTATGCTCAGGGTCGCCAGGTAGGCGCCGGCAAAAAGAAACCACCAGACGATCCAGCGTTTCAGGGCGGTGATCAGGATGTCGCCCCCCCGCCAGCTGGACTTGCGGGCGAATTTCGCGATCTTTTTCAGGATGATCCTCTTGCTGATCAAGCCGAGGATCAAGGCGCCGAAGACAAAAGCAAGCGGGGCAATGAAAGGGTGAAAGTTTTTCCACATTTTAGTTTTTATTCAACTCCTCGAGCAATTTTCGGATCTCTTTATAGTTGATCACATTGAACCTGGCCAGAGAGGATGAGAGGCCGACCTTGATGGAGTAGGCCGTTTCCGGCAGGACCTTGAAGAGGTCCTCATCCGTCCAGTCATCGCCGGCCGCCAGGATGAAATC
>SPCN01000443.1 GCA_004525465.1 Chrysiogenales bacterium
CACTCCCCCGCCCCCCACCCAGAAGATGGTGACCCTATCCAGCTTCAAACCGCGCATTATCACTTTCATTCCCAAAAGCAAAGTCATCAATCAAGGAGATATTCTGGGCATCGCCATCCATTTTCAAAGCGCCTTGAAAGCCCATCTGGCCGCCGACGGCAAGAAATTTATTTTGCCAGTCCGCAACGGTGATTTTAATGACAGCAATTATACGATGAAGCCCATTGCCAGCGGCAAGATCACCTTGGTCGTCGAAAACAATATCTACAAGGTAGAGAGCAGTTTCGACATTACCGTCAAGGCGCCACCCACGTCAAACCAACCGGAGATCATCTCGTTTAGCGTCACACCTACACTGGTCACTCCCGGGGCAACATGCATGATCCGCGCCCATTACCGCAACGCCAAGACCGCACAGATTTTTTTTAACGACGGCTTCAACAGTTGGTATAAGTGGACGCTCAAGGGCGGGAGTGATCAGGTTTTCGAAGAAGCTTACATACCTCCGTCAGCCGGAAAACACATGTTCAGGCTCGAAGTGTCATCCGAACAGCGCAAGGATTCCCAGCCAGCGTCGATAATCATCAGACCGGAAATGAAAATACACGACTTCCACGCTGACGCCAAGGCTTACAGGCTCGGCCAAGAGGTGACCCTATTCTTCTCATTTGAGGGCGCCGAGGATGCGGTCATCACCAAATTCACGGACAAGCCCGAACGCCTTGTCAAGCTGCAGGTCTGCGGCGGAAAAAACTGCGATAAATTCTATAAATTTCGTTTCCAGGGCCCCGCGCGCTACATATTGCAGCTGATCAACTCTTTCGACCCCGTCAAGAAAAGCCCGGAAATTTCCCTACAACAGATTCAATAGAAGTAGCAACGCGGTCAAGTTTCGATTTAAAAATCCTCGGGGGATTGGGCGCTGCAATTTATATGTCAGCGTCCCGTTCCCGGAGGACTTCAGGCGCCGCTCAAATAAAATTCTAATCGCTGTTCTTGAAATCCGATCCCGGCACCTTGCCAGCGAAATGCAGGGTACGAATGGGGAACGGGATGGTGATGCCATCGGCCTGATAGCGCTTGTGCAGGCGCTTGATGAATTCATGCTTTAAAATATACTGGTCCACGAACTCTTTCGCCTTCAGGATCACTGTAAAATTGATCGAGGAGTCGCCGAAGGTGTGGTAGCGGATGAAGGGTTCGAAATCGCTCACCCCGCCGGGAATTTCGCGCATCACCTCCCCGGCCACCTCGATGGTCACTTTTTCAACCTTTTCCAGGTCGCTCTCATAGGCGACGCCAACCTGCACCAGGACCGAGCTGATCTTTTCGGGAAGGAAGTAATTCTTGACGATGGTCTTGGAAATATGCGAGTTGGGAATGATGTTCAGGTTGTTGGAGAGCTCGCGCACCGTGGTGTTGCGCCAGTTGATGTCAACAATGAATCCCTCTTCACCGCTGCCCAGGCGGATGTAGTCTCCCGGGCGGATCTGCTTGGAAGCGATCAGCTGCAGACCGGAAAACAGGTTGGCAAGGGTTTCCTGCAAGGCCAGGGCGACCGCCAGGCCGCCGATGCCCAGACCGGTGAGAATGGGCGCGATGGAGATCCCCAGGGAGTTGAAAATGATCAGGATGCCGATCATAAAGACGAAAATCCTGGTCAGGTTCGTAAAGATGGTGGTTCTGGGCAGTGACTCCTTTAAGTTTTCCGAATACAGGTCGATGAAGCTCACGCTGATGTTGGCGGCAAAGGCGGTCAGGCTCAAGATGGCCAGGACCATGATGACATTGTGGATCAGTTTCAACAGGCCCGCTTCCACGGATATACTCAAAGTGGCAAGATAGGCGCCGGCAAAAAGAAACCACCAGACGACCCATCTTTTCAGGGCGGAGATCAGGATGTCGTCTCCCCGCCAGCTGGTTTTGCCGGCGATTTTCGCGATCTTTTTCAGGATGATCCTCTTGCTGATCAAGCCAAGGATCAAGGCGCCGACGACAAAAGCAAGCGGGGCGATGAAAGGCTTAAGATTTGTCCACATTTTATTTTTTGTCAAACTCCTCTAAAAGTTTTCGGATCTCTTTATAGTTGATCACATTGAACCTGGCCAGAGAGGATGAGAGGCCGACCTTGATGGAGTAGGCCGTTTCCGGCAGGACCTTGAAGAGGTCCTCATCCGTCCAGTCATCGCCGGCCGCCAGGATGAAATC
>SPCN01000464.1 GCA_004525465.1 Chrysiogenales bacterium
CAGCAGGATGATGGTCGAGCCCATGGCGAAATATCCCATCTCGTCCATCTGGGCGACCTCGATATCGAGATTCTGCCAGTTGTTCAGCGCCGGCAAACCAACGGGCAGGTAGGTCATGCCTATGTTGCCAACGAAAGTGGCGCCGATCGCGGCCAGGTAGAAAAGGCTGTGTTTAAAAATGAAGCGGGTCACGACCCTCTCGTTGCGGATGTAGAGGCGCTTGACCCGGTTCACCGAAAAATCGTTGACAGGGAATAGGCGCGTGCCGCCATGAAAGCAGCCGTTGATGCGGGCCGAAAGAGGGTAGTGGAAGCGATGGTAGTCGCTGGGCGACAGGTAGATCGTCGCCACATGCCATTGCCGTGCGAAATCGAGGCTTTCGGCCAACAGCTGGCCGAGCGGGTAGGCCCAGCCCTTAACCTGGGTGGCCTGGTCGCTGGAGAGGAGTTCCAATTCGCTCAACCTGCCGTCGGCCGGCGCCAGCAGGCATTCGTTGTCCAAAGGCAGCGGCCTTTTATTTGGATCAAGGGGGCGCAGAAAAAATTCGCAAAGCGATCGGTAATCTTCCGTGCCGCCTCTGAATTCGTCCATGATGATCCGGTAATGCTTCTGGAAGCGTCGAATCATTAACCGGGCCAAAAAGCGCGGCCGGCGCAGGCGCATGACTTTGCCCCAGAGACGGCTCAACGCCGGCAGGGAGATGCAGGCCAACAAAACGCGTCCGGCCACAAGTGGAATTTTTTTCATGAATTTCCAGCGGTTTGAATGAAAAAATTATAAATCATTCGTTTTGTGAAGTCAAAAAAGCATGATCCCGGGGCGGCTTGTCAGCTTGGAAAAGTCGTGTTAACCTTGGCGGATGACAATTGAAAAGCCCCTATTGACCCGCAGAAAGATCGCCGCATTCTGGCTGCCCCTGTTTTCCACCTGGCTGATGATGGGCATGGAAGGGCCTTTTATTGCGGCCGTCATCGCCCGCCTGACCGACGCCAAGTTCAATCTGGCCGCCTATGGTGTGGCCTTTTCGCTGGGCATGCTTTTCGAGTCTCCGATCATTATGATGCTCAGTGCGGCCAACGCCCTGGTAAAAGACCGCCAGACCTATCTTAAATTGAGGCGTTTCACCAATACCCTGAACCTGTTCATCACCCTGGCCATGTTGCTGGTCCTGATCCCGCCGGTTTTTTTCTGGCTGACGCGCGGCCTGATCAACCTGCCTCTGGAAGTCGCCCAATTAACTCGTCAAGCCACAATCATACTTCTTCCCTGGCCGGCAGCCATCGGCTACCGGCGATTTTACCAGGGCATCCTCATCGGCAACAAAATGCCGCGACGGGTAGCCTACGGCACGGTGGTGCGTTTGGGGTCAATGGCGGCAACAGCCCTGCTGCTCTATCTTTTTTCTTCCCTGTCCGGCGCCTGCGTGGGAGCGGCGGCGTTGTCGGCCGGAGTGGTCATGGAGGCGTTGGCCAGCCGTTTCATGGTCAGCCCTGTGTTGCGGCGGCTGCTGTCCGGTCCGGACGCTATGCACGGCAAGGGGCAGAAACTGGACACCAGGACCCTGATCTCATTCTATTTCCCCCTGGCCCTGACGTCGGTCCTGGCTTTGGCCGTGCACCCCCTGATGTCTTTTTTCCTGGGTAAAAGCCGTTTGCCTATTGAATCCCTGGCCGTATTGCCGGTTGTCAGCGCCCTGGTACTGATATTCCGCAGCGCCGGCCTCTCCTTTCAGGAAGTGGCTATCGCCCTGCTGGGAAAAGACGGAAACAGCTACCGGCAATTGCGTTCGTTTGCCTGGATGCTGGGTGGAACGGCCTCAGGGATCTTGGCTCTACTCACCTTTTCACCCGCTGTGATCTGGTGGTTTCGCAGCATCTCCGGTTTGTCGGAAGAACTGACCCGCCTGGCGATTTTACCCATGCGCATCCTCACCGTCATTCCGGCCTTGGAAGTATACCTGGCATTTCAGCGTGCCCGCTTCGTCACAGATAAAAAAACCCGATTTATCACCAAGGCCACGGCCCTGGAAGTGGCAATCGTTGCCGGCATCATGCTGCTCGCTGTTTCGCGGACCAACCTGGTCGGAGTCGTAGCCGCAACC
>SPCN01000394.1 GCA_004525465.1 Chrysiogenales bacterium
CTGTTGAGACCGGCCTGACGGAGCGAATTCAGGCCGAAGCGCCGGTCGCAGTCGGCGGCATCGAACTTTTGAAACAGCGTCCCCTGACCGGGGTGCTGGTCGTTGAGCATGTTGCGGCCCAACGGCGTGATCAGCCCGCCGCCAAAGTTGGTCTTGTACACCCACTCCGGGCATTCCTGGTAGTAGAAGGTGATGTACCAGCCGCCCATGATGTGCCAGCGGCCGTCGGCGACCAGGCGGCGGACTGCCAGTCCCACTGCCAGGCGGGATCGAGGTGGGCGTTGCAGACGAGATGGAGCGTGGGCTTGGTCATATGGATCCTCCGTAGAAGGTAATTGATAAGTGATCGGAATTCTGCCCTGACCTACTGGAGCGTGCTCCAATCCAGGGCGACACCGACGTAGGTTTCGGTTTCGCGCAGCAGCCCGTCGTAGGCTTGTTTGATCTGCTTGGGCGAGAGTCGGTGTGTGACCAACGGCGCGATCTGCATTTGGCCACGCTGCACCCAATCGAAAATCATCAGCTGTTTGTCGAGCAGCGAAGTGATCGGCAAGGTCCGCCCGCCTGGCGAAGCGACCGGCGGATACGTCGGTGGACACCACTCGAGCGCGCCGCGCACCGTGATGTAACGCAAGTGAATCTCCGACAAGAGCGCGGTCAGATTTCCCTCGAAGGGCGCGCGCGGGCTGCCGAGCAACACCAGTTGGCCGACGTTCGCGGTCGCCTTGAGCGCCTGCAACACCACCGGCGTCAATCCCGACGCATCAACCGTGATGTCCGCCATGCGGCCGCCGGTGATCTTTGCGATCGCCTCGTGCGCTTCGGCAGGCGTGCCGCCGACGGTGTGCTCGATGCCGCAGTGCTCCGCCAACTGGCGTCGGCTGGCGACCGGGTCCACGCCGATGACGCGTCCACCCAGAATCCGGAACGATTGCGCCGCGAGGTTGCCGACCAACCCCAACCCGAACACGACCACCCACGGATGCAACGGAATCTGCGCCATCACCGCCGCCGAAGTCGCCACGCCGGCCATGCGCGTTGCGGCCACCTCGGCCAGGTCCATCCCGGTCGGCGCCTGCACGATCAAACTGTTCTCCGTCATTTTCACCATCGACGAATGCGACCCGCAACTAAAAACCCGGTCACCCACTTGGCAACGCGTGACCTTCTCGCCCACGGCCAAGACTGTGCCCACGTTGGCGTAGCCGGAGTTCCACGGGTACGCGCACCAGGAGCCTTTCTCGAACACAGCGGCTTCCTTGCCAGTGTAATTGGCTAACTCCGTCCCCGCGCTGATGAACGTCCACGCGGTTTGAATCAGCACCTCTTCCGGTCCGACTTGGGTGTCGAGCTCACGCTCCTGCAATTCGACGACGTTCTGGCCTGCGATGATAACTTGTGTGACTTTCATTCTATGTCTCCTTAAATTGGTGATGATTACTACTTTAGCCTTTGATTCTAAAGATTCGTGCCGAGTTCTCTTCGGTCATTTCGACAAAGAGCACCTTCTTCGCGCCGTCCCACGTGAAGGGGACGGGGTGTGACGCCGGGTAGAAGCAGGACACCTCCACCGCCTTACCATCGGCGATCCAGGGACAGGAAATCTCGATGGAGGTCTGTGCGCCAAAGCGCCAGACCGAGAGATAGGTCCTGCCCTCGGCGGCAAAGGCATAGGCACCCCAGGGATCGTTGTGCTGGACCAGGCCCAAGGGCCAGTGGAGGGTCGCCCGGGGGATGAAGGGTCGCATCTCCTTGTAGCCATCGATGCCGGCCTGGATCAAGGCCATGAGGTTGGGATTCATCTCGGTGATCTTACCGCTGAGGTAGATGCGCCAGGACATGGCCGAGACCATGTTCATGATGACCGACTCCTCATCTGCATCGGTCAGGGGATAGGACCAGACCCCGGCCTGCTCGGGCGTGACGCCGGTGGCCGTATTGATGGAGATGCGGGCATTGCCGAGGTAGTCCTGATTGTCGGTGGTGCTGCAGACGGTGTGCTGTTCCATGAGGCTGTAGGCCAGACGCATGGCCCCGCTGCTGCAGTTCTCGATGATCAACTCGGGATAGCGGACAAAGAGGGTTTTGAGCCAGGCGAGGTAGGCGCGCTGGTGTTCCAGCAGGCCGTCGCCCACACTGTCGGCGGCGAACTCGGTGCCGGCCCCGATCTCGATGTTGCAGTCCATCTTGATGAAGCCGACGCCGTACTCGTTGACCAACCGGTCCACCACGCCGTCGGCATGGGCCACCACCGTGGGATGGCGGAAGTCGAGCTGATAGGAATGATGGTCGATGACGCGCTTGCCGTGGCGCAGGAAGAAGCATTCGTCGGGCCACTCCGCTGCCAGGGGACACTGGATGCCCATGCGCTCGATCTCCAGCCACAGCCCGGGAACCATGCCCTTCTCGCGGATGATCCGCAGGGGCTCGGCGATGCCGCCAGGGAAGCGCCCCGCCGCCGGCAACCACTCGCCGACCAGGTTCCACCAGTGACCTTCGCTGTAC
>SPCN01000390.1 GCA_004525465.1 Chrysiogenales bacterium
ATAATAAGCTTCATAAGTTCCAGAATCCCTGAATCTGAAATCAGCCGAAAGATCAATTACTCTCTTTCCCTTACTGATCAGCCCAGGAACAATTTCCATAGGTATTTTATGCGGAATAGAAAGAAAAAAAAGATCGGCCCTGTCATAAAGGTTATCAGCCGAAAGATCTTCACATACAAGATCAACATGGCCTGCCATTGAAGGGAAAACATTGTCAAATCGAACACCGGCATACTGCCTTGAAGTAATAACAGTAAGCTTTGCCTCAGGATGCCCGGAAAGAATACGCACAAGTTCAGCGCCGGCATATCCTGTAGCTCCAACAACAGCGACTCTTAACATGTATCCCCCGTTAAAATACTATGGTTTCTGGTTTGTGGTTTGTGGTTTCTCTTTCGTTCACCTTGAACCTTTCACCTTGCTCCTTAAACCCATGAACTTCTGCTCAATGGCCTCTGATCCCTTATTTCCTATCCCAGATATGCCTTTTGAACCTCTTCGTTTCTGGCGAGCTCTTTTGCGCTTCCTTCCATTACAATATATCCTGTTTCCATTACATAGGCTCTGTCGGCATATTTCAGTGCGATGTGTGAATTCTGTTCAACAACAAATATCGTTGTTCCGGTTTTATTCAGCTCTTTCAAAACCTTGAATAAATCCTGCATCAGTATAGGAGCAAGCCCCATAGACGGCTCATCAAGAAGAATAAACCCGGCCCCGCACATGAAAGCCCTGCCCATTGCAAGCATTTGCTGCTCACCGCCGCTTAATGTGTCTCCCCGTTGATTCTTGCGGTCTGAAAGCTTAGGGAAAAGTGAGAAAACCCGTTCATAATCCCTTGAAATCTGAACGGAATCTTTGCGTGCGTATGTGGCAATTTTAAGATTTTCCATAACGGTCATGTTCCCGAAAATCCTTCTGCCTTCTGGAACAAGGCCGATTCCGTGCCTGGCAACGACATGGTGGGGAGCTACTGAAAGGAGATCAATCCCTTTAAAGCTGATGCTTCCTTTCGAAACAACAGGCGCTACGGGAGGCAAAAGTCTCATTATGCTCATAAGGGTCGTTGATTTCCCGGCGCCATTTGCACCAAGAAGAGCCACAAATTCTCCATCTTCAACGTAAAGGGATATCCCGTGCAAAGCCTCAATATTTCCGTAACGCACGTGGAGGTTTTCTATCTTAAGCATGAACCGTCACCTCCTCGCCAAGATATGCCTTTATTACCCGCGGATTATTTCTTATCTCGGATGGAGTCCCTTCTGCAATTATCTCTCCGAAATCAAGAACATCTATTTTTTCACACAGTGCCATTACAACCTTCATCTGATGCTCAATCAGCCATATAGTAAGTTTAAATTTTCCCCTGATCCATTTAACCAACTGGATCAACTGCTCTATATCTCCTGAAGTCATGCCTGCAGCAGGCTCATCCAGTAAAAGAATTTTAGGCCTTATGGTAAGAGCTCTTCCTATCTCGAGACGCCGCTGAAGACCGTAAGGAAGGTTTTTCGGATATTCATTCTCGAATTCCTTCATTTCGAGTATTTCAAGAAATTCTCTTGCAGATTTAATCACGTTCTTTTCTCTTTCAAAATATTTCCCGGTGTAAAGAATGGAATCGATAAAGCCATATCCAAGCCTGTAATGCTGGGAAATACAGGGATTCTCAAGAACAGTCATGCTGTTCCAGAGGCGTATATTCTGAAAGGTGCGGGATATCCCAAGGCTTGTTACTTCATGCGGCTTAAGGCCCTTAATTGACTTTCCGTTGAATCTGATCTCACCTTCCGTCGGTTTATAAAAACCACTGACAAGATTGAATATCGTTGTCTTTCCGGCCCCGTTAGGCCCTATAAGCCCGGAAAGCACCCCCTCTTCAATATTCAGGTTGAAGTTTGAAACAGCCTGCAGGCCACCAAAATAATGATTAATGTTATTAAGTTCCAGAAGCGCCATATTTTATTAAAGCTCCCTTGATGGGAAAAACCGGCGAAGTTTAGGGAAAACATCCGTAAGCTCCCGGTTTCCCATGATTCCTTCAGGTCGGTACAGCATGAGAATTATCAAAAGAAGCGGAATAAGAACCCATTTATAAACCTGCAGGGGACGTAAAATCTCCATTAGCAGAGTAAAGCTTACGGCGCTTAAAACGGATCCGCTCAACGATCCCATACCCCCGAGATATACCATGACCATTATTTCAGTCGATTTCATAATGGTAAATGATCCGGGGTTTATGTAGCCGAGAACGTGGGCAAAAAGGCCTCCCGCAATTCCGGCAAGGCCTGAAGAGAGAGTAAATGCAACCATTTTCATCCGATTAGTATTAACGCTCATAATCTCGGCCGCAATTTCATCGTCCCTGACCGCTATTACACCCTTTCCATAAGTTGAATTAACGAAATGGTTTAAAATCCATATGCAAATGGCTGTGAAAACAAATATCCATATCATGACCCATGGCAGGTTGATAACGCTGGTCATGGAATCAACAACCTTTCCCATCCCCATAAAAC
>SPCN01000397.1 GCA_004525465.1 Chrysiogenales bacterium
ATCACATTCGGCATGGACTTTGCAGACTGGAAACCGGGGGAAGCGCTGGTCATGACCGGCCGGAACAGCGACGGTTTCAAGGCCACGATCGGTCAGTTAAAGGGAAGCTACTCGCTCAGGGCGGTCATCGACGCGGATTTGCAAAGCAGTATTCTCCAGAAGCAGGGAACGCTCTACAGCGACAAAATCATTTTCGAGGTCAATGAAAAGGGGGAAACCATCATTGACGTCAGGATAAACAATATCATGAAAGGCGGGGAGTTCAAGGAGACAGAAACCATCAAACTTCTGAAAATGCAAAGCGATCTTCTGACTGCTTTCTATCATGCCCCCGCCTTCATCGAGGCCGCGGTGATCCTGCCCGCATCATATCAGCAAAGTCCCGGCAAGCATTACCCGGTCGTTTTCGTTTTTCCCGGTTGGGGATCGACGCACATGGCGGTCACCCGGGACGATTTCCAGCAGAAGAGATACGGCATGTCCGGATATGGCCAAGAGAAGATTTTTGTTTTCCTGAACCAGGATTGCCGCTTCGGCTTCCATGTTTTCGCCGATTCGGAAAACAACGGCCCGCGCGCCACATCCTTTGTAAAGGAATTCATCCCTTTTCTTGAAGAAAAATACAGGGTGGCCAGGCAAGCATGCGGGCGCTTCCTGGTCGGGCAATCCTCGGGCGGCTGGGCGGCATTGTGGCTGCAGGTCAACTCCCCCGATGTCTTCGGTATGGCCTGGGCCGGGTCGCCCGATCCACTCGACTTCAGGGATTTTGTCGGCCACGACCTCTATGGCAAGAAGGCGAACTTCTTTTATGATGCCCAGGGCGGGCTGACAAAAGCCATGCGCAGCGAGGAGCATCCATTCACGAACAAGGAATGGCTGGAGATGGAGACCGTCCTGGGCGACGGTGGGCAATTCCAATCGTTCGAGGCCGTTTTCGGCGCCAGGGGCCGCGACGGCAGGCCGCAGCAGCTCTTTGACCGAAAAACAGGCGCAATCGACGGCAAGGCCTTGGCACATTGGCAGGACTATGACATCAACCTTGTCATTCGGAAAAATGCGGAATCCTTAAGAGAGAAACTGGCCGATAAAATCAATATCGTCGTCGCCGCCGACGATCCGTTCTTCCTGGATGGCTCCGTGAGACTGCTAAAGGAGTCGTTGGCCCATCTGAGGCTCAAAGCCGATATTGAGATCCTTGAAGGTGGAGAGCACAATACCTGGAGCGAGGAGAGCCGCAAAAAAATGCACGAGAAAATGGATGGGATTTTTTTGCAGGCGGCTCCGCCGGGAGACCGCTCCGCCTGTTCCGGCCCCTACCTCGGACAGAAGCCGCCGGGAATGACGGCTGAAATCTTCGCTCCCGGGATTCTCTCTACCTCAAATCCGGAAGTCTGCATCTCGTTCACCCCCGACGGCAAAGAGGTCTATTATACGGTTGGCGGACCGCCGCACAGCGTCATCCTGTTTCGCAAAGAAGTTGACGGTGTCTGGACGGAGCCGCAGGTTGCCCCCTTCTCGGGGAGCTACAGCGCCGAGTGCCAGCTCGCTCCGGATGGCAAACGTCTGTATTTCTGCTCCGGCATGCCGCTTTCGGGCACCGGCGATCCCAAGGGCAACTGGGACCTATTCAAAGTAGAAAGAAATGGAGCGTAATGGGGAGAAAGCATCCGCCTCGATGCACCCTTAAGATCCGATGCCTATTCCACCGATTGCCCGACAATTGCCGGGAACGGCAATGTCTATTTTTATTCCGTGGAATATCCCGGAGGCCTCGGCAAGGGCGATATCTATATTTCAAGGTTTGAGAATGACCAATATGCTGAGCCTGAAAACCTGGGGTCGGCAATCAACAACGAGCATTTCGACATGGACCCTTTCATCGCTCCGGACGAGAGCTACCTGATCTTCTCCTCGTCCCGCCCCGGGGGATCGGGAAACAATGACCTCTACATCAGTTTCAGGAAACCGGACGGCGGCTGGAGCGCGGCGGTCAATATGGGAAGCGCCGTCAACTCCTATGCCCACGAGATCCATCCCTTTGTCAGCCGCGACGGCAAGTATCTCTTTTTCTGCTCCAAGCGCAGGATCGCCTACAAGCGCCATTCCGATCCGCCACTATCCTTCCCGGATAAAATCAACTGGTTGGCGAAACCCGGCAATGAACTTGAGGACATCTACTGGGTCGATGCCGGGATCATCAAAAAACTGAAGGCATCGGCAAAGAACTGAGGAACTTCAAAGCCGGCGGCTTCAAACTATCGCACTTTTTTTTGCATCTTAATTCCCGTTTCCGCCGTCTTAATAACCTGGAAGCGGGAACAGATCAGCGGGGAGGCATGCCGCCGCCAGGGCCCTGCCCAGTCCGTTTCCTCCCGGATCCAGAAAAAAACTGATTTTCAAAACAAGGAGAGCTCATGATGTCGCATGTAAAAAAGCAAATGAAATCGGCGAAGCCATTCACAGCAATTGCCGTATCGGCCCTGGTCCTTTCCGGAA
>SPCN01000283.1 GCA_004525465.1 Chrysiogenales bacterium
AGTTTAAAGCAAAAAGAAAAATCGCAACCAAGGTGCATAAAATAAAGAGCGGAGACCGTTTCCTTTTTCCCGCTGATTCAACCAAGATATAGGAGGACATAATGACCAAAAAAACAATTGACAAAAAAAATCCGCGCCCATGGCTTTGCGGGTTGATCCTTGCCGCTGCACTCTTGACGGTAAACTTTTCATCGAGCATCGCCCAGGAGGCGCCACCGGTTTCCGTCGACCAGGTCTTCGCCCGCTACTCCCTGTTCAACCTGTTACTGGTCAAGAACGGCACGATCCGGGCGAACTGGCTCAACGACGGGAACGCGTTCTGGTATGCGGAGGATACAACGGCCGGGAGAATTTTTTACAAGGTCGATCCGCGCACAGGCTTGAAGACGCCCGTTTTCGATACAACGAAACTGCGCCAGGCATTGACTAACCAACTTGGTCATGAACCGCGCGATGCGGGCGTGCCGTTCAGGACTTTTTCCTGGAATGAAAAGCAAGCCTCGGTCCGTTTCCGTCTTGAAGATAAAGAACTGGCCTGCCGCCTGAATTCCTATGTTGTCACCCCGGTACCGCCGGCCCTTCTGGAAGCGGAGAAGCTGCGGGCGCCGAAATTCGTCGACAAAGGGATGTATGTCGAAGATGACGATATTTTTGAAGCGCCTTCTGCCGATGGCAGCCGGCTCCTGGGAAGCGAACGCTTCAACCTGTACCTGCGCTCCGGCAGCAGCGACAAAAAAGAATTCATGACAGCGGATGGGACAGCCGAAATCCAGTGGTCCGTTTCCGATGCCTGCTGGTCTCCCGACGGCAACCGCGCCGTCGTGCAAAAAATCGATACCCGCGGCCTCAATCGCTTTCCCATCGTGCACTGGCTCAAACAACCGGAAGAGGTGGAATGGCTGCCCTACACGAAAACGGGCCAGCCGTTGAAAAAGGTCGAGCTATATTTCGTCCAACCTGGGGGACCAAGGACCATCCGGATTCAGGAGACCGGGGAGGCCGATTTTTTCTACCGCATTATCGGCTGGAGGCCAGACGGGGCCGAATTCATTTTCGGCAAAACCAATCGAACCAAGAATCGCATGGACATCATAGCCGCGGATCCAAAAACCGGCACGACCCGGCTCATATTGAGCGAACAATCCCCAACGTTTCTGAGTTGGGGCTACCAATATTATATCAAGCCGTATTTCATCGAGCAGGGGAGGAAATTTCTGTGGCTGTCGGAGCGGGACGGCTGGTTTCACATCTATCTGTACGACATCTCGGGGAAGCTCATCCGCCAGCTCACTATGGGAGAGTTCCCCGTTCTAGGGATCGAGGACGTAGACGAAAAAGGCGGCTGGGTCTATTTTGCCGCCTGTGCCGAAACGCGCCTTTATGACACCCATCTTTACCGAGTGAACTTCGAAGGTCGCGAATTCAAGCGCCTGACCGAAGGCCCGGGCTCCCACTCCATCAAGATGGCGCCGGCGCGGGATTTTTTTCTCGACACCCATTCAACCGTCAGCAACCCACCCGTGACCGAGCTGCGCAAGATGGATGGAACGCTCATTTCAACGGTTTGCCGGGCCGACATTCGCGAACTCGAAAAAATCGGCTGGATGCCGCCCGAGGAATTCATCGTCAAAGCGGATGACGGCAGGACCGATCTCTATGGCGTCCTCTACAAGCCCCGTGATTTCGATCCCGATAAAAAATATCCGGTCATCGACTACATCTATGGCGGCCCATCCCATGCGCATGTCCCCAGATCGTTCGGCGAGGGATCCTGGCCGCGCGCCCTCGCCCAGGCGGGCTTTCTCGTTTTCACCGTGGACAACCGCGGGACGCCCGGGCGCGGCAAGGCTTTTCATGACGTGGCTTACCGGAATTTCGGCCGCTTTGAAATCCCGGATCACATCGCTGCCCTCAAGCAGCTCGGTGCGGCGCGGCCGTACCTGGATCTGACCCGGGCGGGGATTTTCGGAGGGTCCCATGGAGGATATTTCACGCTGCGGGCGCTGCTGACCGCGCCCGGAACCTACCGGGCCGGAGTTTCGTTTATACCTGTCGCGGATCTCGTCGATCACAATCCCATGATCGAGCGGACCATGGGACTGCCGCGCGACAACCAGCAAGGATACGAACAGGCGTCAAACATCAAGCTAGCCGATAAACTTCAGGGCGACCTGCTCCTGGTCGGTGGCACCAGCGACATCAACGCCCCGTTCACGGCGGTCATGAAAATGGCCGACGCGCTGATCAAGGCCGGCAAACAGTTCCGCATGCTCGTCATGCCCGGACAGAATCACGGCCTGGATATGGACTTTGACATTGCCAAAGACGGGACGATTTCCCTGCGCGGCAGTGCCGGTTTTCTCTTTGAAGCCGTGCGCAAGCACTTTCAAGACACGCTGCTCCATGGCCATTGAGCGGGATAGGACGAGCCAGATAAGCAAGCGAGTTTTTCGGCATGCGGTTTCCCTTGGATGCGAAAAACATAAAAATTACCGCTGCAATTGAAGATCATGATGGATTGATTTAAAATATTGAACCGGCTGCCGGGTAGGCCTTGCTTCAACCATTGATTGCGGACGTCTCCCTGAAGGAGAAATCGAATATGAAAAGAAAATCAGTTTATCTTTTACTTGTTTGCCTTCTTCTTGTGGCTTTGGGAGCCAGTCCAGATCAGGGGCATCTTCCCGTTTTAAAAGGCCCCTACCTCGGCCAGAAGCCGCCGGGGACAACGCCGGAAGTGTTCGCACCGGGACTGGTATCAATAGAAAATTCAAATGAGTATTTTTGCCTGTTTTGGGATCACGGCAAACATCTCGTATTTCTAAGGGATGGTTCGGGATATTTTGAATCGATATTTGATGGAAGCCAATGGACGGAATTGAAAAACACCGAAATTTCCGCGATGGAGCCCTGCAATTCTCCTTCAGAAAAAAAATTATTTTACAATGTTTTTAAAAAAGATGACAAAACAGGCAATTACAACGCAGAGATTTGGACCATGGAAAAAAGAGCGAATACTTGGAGCAAGCCGGAATATTCGGGCATCAACGGCATGGGACCTGCCGTTGATCTGGAAGGAAATCTGTATTACAGTACGAGCAAAGATGGGCTCATGTGCATTGGAGTTTCCTATATGCGCAATGGAAAATACACCGATGAGATGGTTCTGCCGCCGCCGATTTATTCCGAAAAGGAATTGATTCATCCGTGTGTGGCGCCTGACGGCTCCTGGATGATTTTCAATACTGAAAATCAAAAATATTACGAGCAGGGTTGCGGTCTGTATGTCAGTTTCAAGAAAAATGACGGAACCTGGACCATGCCGCAAAACATGAAATCCCAAATTCCCATAACCGGAGGCCCTTTGCTACGTATCTCTTCCGACGGCAAGTATCTGTTTTACACTCAGAATGGCGATATCTACTGGGTTTCCGCAAAAATCATCGAAGCGTTAAGACCGAAAGACAAAACAAGATGAGAT
>SPCN01000152.1 GCA_004525465.1 Chrysiogenales bacterium
ATGAGCATCTCGCAATCATCTTTCGGGCCGGCGCTGCGGATGATAGGGTGATCACCTTTGCCAAACATCAAAAACATGGTTTTCACTTCGGAGGTGCGACGGTAAAAATCTTCATGCCCCTTGCCGAAAGCATGCATATCGATATAAAGATCAGAAACGTAACAGGAGGGAATGGCCGATTTGATTTCGTGGACATATTTCAGGGCAGTCATGCAGCACACCCGCGAGCAATAGCCATGGTATTCGGGACTGCGGCTGCCCACACAGTGAATGATAGCGACATATTTCGGGATTTTTCCATCGTTGCTTTCAATTCGTCCCGCCCGGAGCATTTTCTCGAAATCAAAAGAAGTGATGACATTGGGCAGCTTGCCATAGCCGAAATGGGTGACCCGCTCGGCGGGAAATTCCTTATAGCCGGTGCAGACAATGACATTGCCCACTTCAATCTTCTGGGCTTTGTTTTCTTCCGGATCATCGCTGTCGACGCTCACCAGGGTAGCGGAAAAATTACCGACATATCCTTTCAACTCCTGCAAGCGAGAATTCAGCAGCAGTTCAATGTTGTCACTGGTCTTGACCCGGGTGATTCTCTCGGTCAGCAGATCGCGGGCCGAATCAAGATAGGGAGCGGTCAGGTCAACCCGGGCCAGATTGCCTCCGAGCTGATCCTGCTTATCTAACAGATAAACTTTCTGACCCGCATCAGCCAATTCCAGGGCCGCCGTCAGCCCGGCAATTCCCGCGCCTATGACCAGGGTGTTGGGGCACATGTCGACCATCATCTGCTCCAGGGCTTCATGGTGTGCGACCCGGCGGACAGCCGCTTGGGTGAGTGCCTTGGCTTTCTCGGTAGCCGCCTGCAGGTCGTCATGGACCCAGCTGCACTGCTCACGGATATTGGCCATTTCGAACATATAAGGATTGAGACCCGCCGTTTGCAGGGCAGCGCGGAAGGTCCTCTCGTGCATACGCGGGCTGCAGGCGGCGACCACTACTCTATCCAAGCCTTGCTCTTTTATGTCTTGAATGATCAATTCCTGGCCGGGATTGGAACACATGTATTTGTAAGTACGGGCGATGGCGACCTGGGGAAGTTCGGAAATATATTCACGCACCGCTTCGCAATCCACAACTTTGGCGATATTGGTACCGCAGTTGCAAATATAAACGCCGATTTTGCATTCTCTGCTTTCCATTTCCTGTCTCCTCAGGCCACTTTCCTGGCCGGAACCGTTGTTTCTATCCCTGATTTTTGCTTGGCCAAGGCTTCATTGCGCACAGCTGAAAAATACATGCCCAGGGGTCGCAAAAACATATGCGCCCACTTGGTGAAAGGCATGCGCAACAACCAGGGTACGACAACCATCAAATGGACAATATAAACGATATTGGCTGCAAGCAACAATCCCGAACGGTGCAGGATATGCTGAGTGACCCCGGTCAAGGCGATAATGAACAAAAGTACCAGGAAGATCCAATCCGATCCGTGGGAACGTTGGTACTGGGTCCGATTTTTTTTCAATCTGCCGCGCAGCATGTATACCACGCCGATGAGCAGCCCCAGACTGGCAAGATAGCCGAACACATGGACGGACCAATTGATTTCCGGACCTGCCTGCAATTGTTTCACGAATACCATGACGATAAAAAGCATGATTACATAGCCCAGCATGAGTCCCAGATGGGCGAGCCAGGGCAGATAAATGCGCCGGGTCGTTTCTTTTTCACAATCAGCAAATCTTTTTTGGGTGAAAAAATGCCAGGGTAACAAATATGCTTTTTTGATATACAGCCACCAGGGAATCGGCACTGCGCTTTTTCCTCCCATACTGAACCACCAAAAGCGGAAAGCACTAAGGCCAATGAATAAAGCCACCAGAAATCCCAACGCCAGGTCGAAATTGTGAATGAAAGAGCTTGGCAGGAAGGCGTTGCTTCCATCGTAAACATTAATGTCCCCCTGCCATAAGCCGAAGCCGAGAAAAAAAATTCCGGTCAGAAGAGCCACAATGATCACGGCGGCCAATTCCACTTTGGTTGACTTGAAAAAAAGACGGGCGATACCCGTGATGTCATAGCGGGAAATCAGCCAACGGCGAAGACTCATCATGGTTTCGCCTGGTTCGGCCCCGCGCGGGCATTGATCGGAACATTGGCCGCAATAATAGCAAAGCCATGGTTCAAGCGATGTCTCAAGCTTCCGTTCCAGCCCCATTTGCAAATATCTCATGGGCCTGCGGGGGAAGACGTTGAATTCATCGGCATGCGGGCAGACGGCCGAACAGTTGCCGCAATGATAGCACAACTGAACATCCTCCGCTCCGTAACCTTCCAGATCGTCAATAATTTTTGGGTTGACTCGAATCGCCATGGGGCCTCCTCATTTTGCCTGCAGATTTTTTGCCCGGGCTTCGATCTCACTGAGAGTCACACTGCCGCGATGCCCGATGCCCTTGCCGCTGCTGATGCTGCTCAACACTCCCGCTGCCACGGCCGAAGCTTGCGCGACCACATCGGGGATATCCTTTGGTGATTGGCACATGCCGGCAACATAAATGCATCCCTTCTCCGTATCCATGGGCCTGCCGTTGTAATTAAGTTCCGAGAACCAACCATCCTCGTCCCTGGTCAATCCAAGCATGTGGCTTAACTCTTCCGTGCCGTGGGCCGGGATGAGTCCTACAGCAAGCAGTACCATGTCAACCGGGAATTGGATCAGTTTATCTTGGATAATATCTTCCCCTGTTACCATCATTTGTCCGTTCAACTCGGAAATCGCTGCGGTTCGGCCGCGGATAACAAAGGTGCCCTCATGCTTAATTCGTTCAAAAAACTCTTCATAACCTTTACCAAATGCCCGCATATCAATGTAAAATTCATAACAGTCGGCGCCGGGAAGTTTTTCTTTCACCAAATGGGCAAATTTCAACGAATACATGCAACAGACCCGGGAGCAATAAGAATTGTAGTTCTGATCCCTGGAACCGACACAATGAATGATGGCAATACTTTTCGGAGCTGGCCCATTGGCATCAAAGACCCATTCTTCCAGCTTCGTGCGTTTGTTCAACTTCAGGCTTTTGGTCACGATCTTCCCCCCCGTAGGTCCTGAGGCATTGGTCAGACGTTCGAACTCAAGGGCAGTCAGCACGTTGGGCAAGATGCCATATCCGTAATGTTCGATATTTTCGGCTCGTAAAACATCATACCCGGTTGCGATAATAATATTGCCTACTTCAATCTCGATGATTTCATCCTTCTGAGTCAGGTCGATGCATTCCTTGGGGCACTTTTTCAGGCAGGCGCCGCATTTTTTGCCGGCGCTTTGAACATACAGACAATTTTCAGCATCTACCAGGTAGGCATTGGGCACGGCTTGCGGAAAAGGGATATAGACCGCTTTGCGGCGGGCGATCCCGGCATCGAATTCGCTTGCCACTTCCACCGGGCACACCTCACTGCAGATATTGCAGGCGACACAAGCATCCACGTCAACCATCCGGGCTTTGCATTTGATCTGCACGCGGTAGGAACCGGGAGAACCGCTTAAGGCGATCACTTCCGAATTTGTCAGCAAGCGGATCATCTCATGCTGGGCGACCGATACCATTTTCGGTGTCAGAATACAGGCTGAGCAGTCCAAGGTGGGGAAAGTTTTGTCGAACATGGCCATGTGGCCCCCGATCGTTCCGAAGCGTTCAACCAGACAAACCGGCTTTCCGGCGTCGGCGATCTCGAGGGCAGCCTGAATTCCCGCGATACCGGCGCCGATGATCAGGGTTGTCGGCTGAACCGGCGTCTCCGCAGGCTCGACGGCCAGGGCGAAAGGAACGCCAAAGGCGGCGCAAACGACGATGGCCTTGGCCCGTTCCAGAGTGGTTGAGCCGGATGCCCCGTGTTCACGGAAAGAGGCCAACCTGACTTCTAACGGATCATGCCCGGCCAAGGCCATGGCTTTGGTAAAAACGGGCTTGAAATAACCGGGCATATCGCCGGCGATGACAATCCGTTCCAGATTGCCAGAATGGACTTGCCCAGCGAGATCCTTGGCGTCCAGCCGGGGTTGAATTCCCAGTTCCTGGACGGTTTCCACATTGGGCAGGTTCGCGGCATACTTGGCTACCGCAGCGATATTCAAACGATTGTTTTCTTCGACCTGGCAGAAAAAAATTCCAGTGCGCATGTCCCCCCCCTTAGAAATCGACCCTGAAGCCATTAAAATTTTTCATCAAGGCAAGATGATATAATAAATCGGATGACACAGTCAAGAACTAATTTTCTTTGATAAAATATATTTAAAAATCATCCGTCGATCTTTTTCGTTTCATGGATCGATATCATTCGTTCTGCTCTCCTTCAATGCTGGCCAGGATCAATTCATATCCCGATACGATCCGGATATCCGTACTTCGGCAATCGGGACACGAAAAGGACGGAGCAGCCGCTGTCGTTTCGCTGCCGCAGGACCGGCAAACAAAGCGCACGGGACGGATTTCTGTTTGTAAAATTGCTCCGGCCATAATGGGGAATTCACTTTTCATCAAGTCGAACAGTTCGCCCATCGTTTGCGGGACCAGGTGATGAAGCCGGCCGACAGTCAGATATATGATGGAAATCTTTTGCAGCCGATTTTTCTCCGCTTCCTGAAGCACCTGACGAATTAAATCTTCAATGATGGCCGCTTCATGCATTGGTGCTTTGCTTCACAGCGATCCGGAAAAACCTCATAGCGAGTTTTTTTAAACCGGATATTTATTTTCGATATAATCTTTCAAGTATTTTATCTCATAATCCTTATGGGTCAGAAGGATCTTGATGACATCGCCAACGGAAATGATTCCCAGCAATACTCCTTTTTCGTCAACAACGGGAAGATGACGGATCCGCTTTTTGGTCATGGTATCCATGACCTGATCAATGTCTTCAGCGAGATCGCAGACAACCAATTTTTCCCTGGGGGTCATCACCTCTTGAATGGCAACGCCCTTGATGTTGGCGTGACACTCGTAGCATTGTCTCATGATATCACGCTCCGTAACGATCCCCTGGATCTTCTGCTGGTTGTCAACAACGATCAGGGCGCCGATCCGTTTTTCATTCAACATGCGCAAGGCGTCACTGACGATGGCTTCGGCATGAATCGTGTGGACAGCATTCCCCTTGTCCCTAATGATATCTTCCACCTTCATGAGTCCTCCTTTTAACGTAAAGAATACATAAATGAAAAAATAAATGCAAAGGATTCCATATCCAGAATCGCCAGACCTGCAAGAAACCGGCCGAAAAAATGTTAAACGGGTACAACATGCTTCAGGAGGTAGAAAATGAAGAATAAATTACTGGCTGTTTCGATCGTATTGTTTTTAAGCGCCGCCCTGTTCATAACCGCCCAGGCGGATTTTCGCGGCCCGGGCTCCGAACGCGGGCAGCGGCGGGGCGGCTTTTTAGCCGACCGGGACTTCCTGCCCCCCCGGCTGCTGCTGCAGGCCAAGGACAAGATCGGCCTGAACACCGATCAGGAAAAGAAGATCGGCGCCATGCTCGAGGCCCACGAACAATGGGCGGTCAAATTCGGCGCTGAAATGAAGCTCAAGGCCCTGAAACTGCGCACGGTAATGACCGCGGAAAAGACCGATTTTGCCAAGGCCGAGGCCTTGATCCGCGAGCAGGCCGGCATGCAGGCCGACATGCAGATCGCGCGCCTGCGCCTGCAGAAGGATGTCCGGGCCCTGCTGACCCCGGAGCAAACTGCCAAAATTGCCGAGCTGAAAAAAGATTTCCGCAGCCGGGGCCGCGACCACAAGAGCCAGCGCTCCGAGCGGCGCCGGGACCGCCGGGATTGAATTTCCCTACCTTTCTTTCCTCCCTTATAAAGGGGCGGCCCGGTCCGCCCCTTTTTTTA
>SPCN01000250.1 GCA_004525465.1 Chrysiogenales bacterium
CTCTCCCTGCTGACAGGTATTCCGGTCAGGTCCGATTACGCCATGACCGGTGAGATCACCCTGCGCGGCAAGATCCTGCCGGTCGGCGGCATCAAGGAAAAGATCATCGCCGCCCACCGCTATGGCATCAAGCACATCCTGATCCCGGCGGAAAATGAAAAGGATTTCCAGGAAGATATTCCCGAAGAATTGAAAAATGATATACAGGTCCACACGGTCAACACCATGGATGAACTTCTGGACATCGTCCTGGAAGATCCCATCAAAATAAAAAACATCAAGAGCAAGATTATCAGGCCGTTACAAGAAGCAAATTTGCAGTAAACACTGGTTTACCCAAATGAACATAAAAAAATCAGAACTTGCCGGGACTTTCTTCAATCAAAGCCAATTGCCCAGGGACAACCGCCCGAAGATCCTGTTCTTCGGCCGCTCCAACGTGGGCAAATCATCGCTGATCAACGCCCTACTCGAGCACAAGCTGGCCAAGACAAGTTCCACGCCCGGAAAAACCCTGAGTATCAATTACTACCTGATAGACGCCAAACTGCTTTTCGCCGACATGCCCGGGTACGGATTCGCCAAGGTAGCGAAAAGCGAACGCGCCCGAGTGCGCCAGCTGATCACAGATTTTTTAAACCAGGTGGAAAACGTCCGCTTGGCCGCCCTGCTCATCGACTCCCGACGGGGCTTTCTGCCGCCCGACATAGACACCCTGGCGCAAATCGTCGAAAAAAATTTTCCCATCTTGACAATCCTGACCAAAAGTGATAAAATATCGTTTTCTGAACAAAAAAAACTCAACACGCAACTCATAAAAAATTTCGGCTTGCAGACCATTTTTTTCTCAATCAAATCGCAAGCGGGAAAGAATGAAATTTGGAAATATATTAAAGAGGCCATTAAGGAGTAAATATGTATTCATTGAAAGATCTGCAAAACATGAAAGCGCTGGAATTGAAAAAACTGGTCAAGGAACTGGAAATAGACGAAAAGGACATCAACGATAAAAATTCTCTGTTTTTCAAGATCCTGGACGTCCAGGCCCGCGCCAACGGCAAACTGTTCGCTGAAGGGGTCATTGAAGTGCACAGTGAGGGTTACGGTTTTCTGCGCTTCCAGGAATACGCTTACCTGACCAGCCCCGAAGATATCTACGTTTCTCCTTCCCAGGTGAACAAGTTCGACCTGCGCACGGGTGATACGGTTTCAGGCTCGGTTCGCCCGCCCAAGACCGGAGAAAAATATTTCGCCCTGTTGAGCGTGGAAGCGGTCAATAATGAGGATCCGGAATCGGTGACGGAAAAGCGCCGCAACGTCAGGTTCGAAAAATTGACTCCTTTGTATCCCGATGAAAAGATCAACCTGGAAACCGGTCCCGAGAACATGTCCGGCCGGGTGATGAACCTGCTCACCCCACTGGGCAAGGGGCAGCGCGGCCTGATCGTGGCCGCTCCCCGCACCGGCAAGACCATGATCCTGCAGAGCATCGCCAAATCCATCGAGGTCAACCACCCGGAGATCAATCTGATCGTCCTGCTGATCGATGAAAGGCCTGAAGAAGTCACCGACATGAGCCGCAACGTCAAGGGCGAAGTCATTGCTTCCACTTTCGATGAAATTCCCATGCGCCATACCAAGGTGGCCGACATCGTGTTGGAAAAAGCCAAGCGTATGGTGGAAATGGGCAAGGACGTAGTAATTCTCCTGGACTCGATCACCCGCCTGGCCCGGGCTCACAACGCCATTACCCCGGCTTCGGGCAAAGTGCTTTCGGGCGGAATTGACGCCAACGCACTGAACAAACCGAAAAAGTTTTTCGGAGCCGCCAGAAACATCGAAGGCGGCGGCAGCTTGACCATTCTGGCCACGGCCATAGTCGACTCCGGCAGCCGCATGGACGAAGTCATTTTCGAGGAATTCAAGGGCACGGGCAATATGGAAATCAATCTCGACCGCCGGCTGGTGGACAAGCGCGTCTTCCCGGCCATCGACCTTTTCCGTTCCGGAACCCGCAAGGAAGAACTGCTGATTGAACGCGAGGAATTGAGCAAGATCTGGGTCCTGCGCAAAGTGCTTTCACAGATGTCGGAAGTAGAAGCCATGGAATTGCTGGTGGAAAAGTTGTCCAAAACCAAATCCAACGCCGAATTCATCAACATGATGTCGAAAGGAATGTAATCCCAAAAGACAGTGTAGGGGCGGACCTGACGGCCGCCTTTCTTAAATTCCAAATCCCAAGCATCAAGCACCAAACAAATTCCAAGTTCCAAATTCCAATGTCCTAAACGAAGGCACTATCAACGTGCCTTTTCTTTGTTTGGGTCATTTGGTTATTGGAACTTGGAACTTGTTTGGAATTTGGTGCTTGTATTTTGGTGCTTTATTTTTTAATTTCCAAAATCTCTGATATCCCAGCCTGGATCTCCTTGAGCACGGATTCCCACGAGTAATAGCGGCGCACGTATTCCAGCCCTTTGGCCCCCATGCGCTTCCTAAGTCCCGGCCGCCGGTATAGTTGGCGGAACCCTGCCAAAAATTCCTCTTCATTGTCATAAGCCAGGCCGCCGCTGGAGGCGGTGACATGCTCCAGCAGAGCCGGACAGCGGCGATTGACCAGCACCGGCGTCTGCACGGAAAATGATTCCAGGGTGGTGATGGAGAGGCTTTCCAGCGGCGAAGGCTGCAAAGAACATAAAGCGCCTTTGAATGCGGCCAGCTTATCGCTTTCAGATACATAGCCCAGATATTTCAATCCCTGGTTGGCGGGGATATCCATCAGCTTATTGCCGATCAGGACCAGGTCCACATATGCCTCATTCTTCAATGCAGTATAATACTTATAAACTTCTTCCAGACCCTTGCCCTTTTCAATGCGGCCGGCATAGAGCAGGTAGGGAGCGATCAGCAGGTAGCGGCGGCGAAAGGGCTTGTCATCGACATCAGTATGCATATCCAAACCGGTTCGCACCAGGCGCAGCCGTCCCGGCGGGGCGAACAGCCGGCTCACCAGGTCCATTTCAGCCCTGGTCAAAAAAAACAAAGCCTGGGGACGGCGGAAGACCTCGCCCATGGCCCCCAGGTGAATCGGTGGCTCGTCGTGGGCAGTGGGAAAGAGGATTACCGGTTTGCTGACCGCTTTGATCCCCTCTACGGTCGGATAATAAAGGTAGGTGAAAAAGAAAAAAAGATCAACATCCTTTTGCGCCACTGCCAATTCCTGGATCAGGTCGGGGCAAAAAGGTCCCTGTTCCGCAAACCATTTAGTTTCATCGCGGCCCGCCGCGGCCGCCGGAAAAAATTCTTCGGAAAAACTGTTGAATTTTTTGATATCGCGTTCACGTGTCACCGGAAAACGCTTGATCCGGACCCCTTTCAGTATCGACTCGCCGGCAGGATACTCATTGCGCCAGGTCAGGTAATCCTTGGCACAGGTGGTGAATACGGTGACGCGGAAGCCTTGGCGGAGCAGTCTCTCAGCGACGTTGCGGGCCAGGGTTTCGGCCCCGCCGATCACATCGCTGCCGTAGCGCTGAACCACGATGCCGATGGAAATCATAGTTTCTCCAGATAAGACAGCAGGATCTCGGGTCGCGCCTGCTGCTGATAGCTGGCAAAACGCTGCCGCGCCGATTGCCGCAGCCGTTCACGCAAGAGCGAGTCGTTCAGGACTCGTTCAATCAGCGCCGCGGCGGCGGCGACGTCTTTGCGGGCCAGGAGCATGCCGGCGCCGGCCAGGGTTTCGCCAACCGCCCCGGCATCGTATGCCACCACAGGCAATCCGAAACGGCAGCTCTCGATCAGGGGCAGGCAAAATCCTTCATGCTCGCTCATGGAAACAAAAACGTCGGCCATGCCGTAGAC
>SPCN01000266.1 GCA_004525465.1 Chrysiogenales bacterium
ACCGGCGCGGCTTCGGTTAATCCATAGCCCTCGACCGGGTGCACCCCGGTGCGTTCGATGAAGGTTCGCTGCACCGCCGGAGCCAAGGCGCTGCCGGCGCAGGGGCAGACCTTGATCGAGCGCAGGTTGTGCCCGGCAATATCCGGGAAATGGCTTATGGCCACCAGCATGGTCGGGACAACCGGGAATACGGTCGGCCGATACTGCTCGATGGTCTGGATCAACCCCTTGGTATCGGTTGGGTTGGGAACCAGCACCACGGTGGCAGCGGTGAGAATGCCCAGGTTCAGGCAACAGGTCAATCCGAAGCCATGGAACAGCGGCACCGCCGCCAGGGTGGTTTCCTGACCGTCGCGGATGCTTGCCCAGACACGGTTTTGTTCGGCGTTGACCAGCAGGTTGCGATGCGATAATTCGACCCCCTTGGATACGCCGGTGGTCCCTCCGGTATAAAGCAAAACCGCGGTTTCCTCGAGCTCGATCGCCACCGGACGCGGGGTTCCCGCCCCCAGCAGCGAGGGGAACCGGTAGTCTTCCGGGCCAAGCTTGAAGCGGGGCAGCTTGCGCTCCTTGGTGAGAGTATAGAGCGTCCAGAGCAATGGCGGGAAGTACTCCTTGATGCGGGTAACCACAATGTGCCGGATCGCCGTTTTCGCTTGGACCTGCTGAACGATCGGGAAGAATCGATCGAGGACGACCACCACGTTGGCTCCGCAGTCCTTGAGCTGGTGCTCGGTCTCACGTGCCGAGTAGAGTGGATTGAAAGGCACGGCGATAGCGCCGATTTGGACGGCGGCCAGGAAAGCGATGACAAACTGCGGACAGTTAGGCAGGAATATGGCCACCCGGTCGCCCTTTTGCACTCCGAGCCCCTGCAGGGAGGCGGCGAAACGGATTACAGCCCGGTAAAGTTTGGCATAGGAGATCGAGTAACCAAACAGCCGCCCGGCCGCGGCCACGGCCAACACAATCGCGGTTCGATCGGGATAACGGCCGGCCGCCGCGGGCAGCAGGTCGGCAAGAGTCAGCGACGGAGTTTCTACATGGTGGGGAACGCCCTTTTCGTAGTGCTTCAACCAAGGTTTGTTCATAGGCACGTTATTGGCTCCTTGTGTTTGGACGCCGCGCCGCTATCGGGTCGCCGTCCTTCCGAAGAACGGATTGATTTCCGCTCATCTCAAATGCCATTCTACCAGAAATGAAAAATAAATCGAAGGAAGAAAAAGGATTTGCTGAATCAAATCCCTACACCCTGAATTGCCTTGATTTTACCTCTCTACCCCTTTACCTCTCTACCTCTCTAATTTTTCCCTCGTCAGGCGTCACGCGTTACGCGTCACGAATTCAGCAGCAAATAGGGAGAGGTAAGGGGCGATAGGCTATGCTCCCACCCTTGAAATCTTTATCGGTTTCCCCTACCATAGCGTTTGTCATTCCTGGATCGACAACTTTTCCAGGCAAAATTTTTGGGAGGCAACATGAAAAGATCGACGATGCTCAACCTGGCCGTTTTGACCATGTTCATGCTGGGCGTTTGTTCACCGGTTGCTGCCGAAGAAGGGGGCGGGATCGGCGCCGGCCTGCTGCAGGAGCTGAAGCAGTCGCTGACCATGGACGCCCAAACCCGGGCCCTGCTCAACGCCATCAGCAACAACAACGTCAACGAACTCGCCCTGAACCGCGAGATCGTGGCCGCCCACAGCCCGGTGTTCAATGTCAGGATCAATGCCAGCGGCATCACCAACCAGAAATCGACCGGGCGCTGCTGGATGTTCGCCGGCCTGAACACCCTGCGCCCGGCGGTCATGAAGAAATACAAGCTGGCCAGCTTCGAGTTCTCCGAGACCTACCTTTTCTTCTGGGACAAGCTGGAAAAAGCCAACCTGTTTTTGGAAATGATCATTGCCAACCGCGAAAAGGACTGGGACGACCGCGAGCTGCAGGCCTGGATGGCCAGTCCGGTCGGTGACGGCGGCTGGTGGAGCTATTACGTCAACCTGATAGAAAAGTACGGCCTGGTGCCCAAGGCGGCCATGCCCGATACCAGCAACACCGACAGTTCCTACCGCATGAACACCATCCTGGAGACGGTCCTGCGCGACACGGCCGCCCGGATCAGGACCATGGCCGCCCAGGGGGCCGGCGCCGCGGAACTGCGCCTGGAGAAAACCCCGGCCCTGAAGAACGTCTATCGCCTGCTGGCGCTGCACCTGGGCCTCCCCTGCGAAACCTTCACCTGGAGCTTCGAGAACAAGGACAAGAAAATCGTGAAAAAAAACTATACGCCGCTCGAGTTCTATCGCGAGCTGGCGGCGGGGACCGACCTTAAGGAATACGTGACCCTGGCCGACCACCCGGTCCACCCCTACGGCCAACACTACCGGCTCCGTTATTGCCGCAACTTGAGCGATGCCGCCGACATGGATTATCTCAACCTGAGCATCGACAAGTTAAAAGCCTACGCTTTGAAAGCGCTGGAAAACAACGAGGCGGTATGGTTCGGGGCCGATTCGGGCTGGCAGATGGACCGCAAACTCGGCATCATGGCCGAGGGGATCTTCGACTATGCCTCGCTGTACAACTATGAAAAAAAACTGACCAAGGCCGAAAGGCTGCAATACAGGGACCTCACTCCGGCCCACGCCATGGCCATGGTCGGGGCCGACGCTGAGAACGGCCGGGTCCTGAAATGGCTGGTGGAGAACTCCTGGGGAAATGCAGTCGGCGACAAGGGCTACTGGACCATGTACGACGACTGGTTCGAGCGCTACGTCCTGGTCATAATCATCAACAAGAAGCATCTCAGCGCTGGGGACCGCAAGCTGCTCGACCTGGAGCCGGTCGTCCTTCCTTCCTGGGACCCGCTGGCCGCCTGGATGAAATAAGCACAGGAACCCGCAGCGGGCCGGGGGCCGGTCCCGCCCGCGCAATATAATACATAATCGCAGTTGGAGGAAGCATGATTAGAGCCATCAAAGCAAAGGATTTGCTTTTGCCCTCGGTCGATATCTGGTTCAAGCGCTGGTTCGTTTTGACGGCGGGGACCATGGAAAAATTCAACGCCATGACCGTGGCCTGGGGCAGCATCGGCGGCATCTGGGAAATGCCCTTCGTTCAGGTCGTGGTCCGGCCCACGCGCCACACCTTCGGTTTCATGAACGATGCCGACACTTTCACGCTGTGTTCGTTCCCGGCGAAATTCAGAAAGGACCTGGCCCTGCTGGGCAGCCGCTCGGGCCGGGACGGCGACAAAATTGCCCTGACGCGCCTGACGGTGATGAAATCAAAGGCCGTGGCGGCGCCGTGCTTCCGCGAGGCCGACCTGGTCATGGAATGCAGAAAAATTTACTGGCAGGACCTGGACGATCGGAATTTCCTGTCCGCGAAAATAGCGGCGAACTACCCGCAGCTGGATTTCCATCGCGTTTTTTTCGGCGAGATCCTGCGCCTGCGCGGCAGCGACGAGTTCAGGAAAAAATAGTCCGGCCGGACCGCCGCCAGGCAAAATAAGAGGAGGACGAAAATGTGTGAATTCTGCAGCCAGCACGGCGAGGGAAAGACCTGGTATTTGAACGCCAAGAACTATTCCAGCGACCTGGTCCATGACCTCAAGCGCAAGGACTTCATCGGCCATTTCTACCAGCGCGTCATCGGCGAAGGCAACCGCAACGTTACCCTGCTCGAAAAAACCCTGCTGCGC
>SPCN01000254.1 GCA_004525465.1 Chrysiogenales bacterium
CACCGGGGAAACCGACCTGCCCGGGCGCATGATCGGCGCCATCGACGTCCATGACCGCTTCAGCTTCGTCGACGTGCCGCAGACCTCCGCGGCCTCGGTGATCGAGGTCATGAACCGCTGCCAGATCAAGGGTCACCCGGTGTTCATCAAGCCGGCCAAGGACAAGGGCGGCAAAAAGTGGGAACAGGTCGTGCAATGATAGAAATTTCTGCCCATAGCGCTTATTAAATTCTTTCTGTAAAATTCCCCGGAAATGGATCTAATCAGAAATATTCGCATCCCAAAACCAGGCGGCGGCCGTCGACGGGAATACCGGGAATCTCCTCGATGGTGGTGTTGAAGATGTTTTCGACGCGCAGGCTGAAGTGCCATTGCTGCGAACGATAACTCAAAACCGTGTTGAGGAAATGACCCTTTTCAGGGGTCCGAAAGATATGCTTGTACAAATAATTGTTGGTCAAGGCCAAGCTTTTGCTTAATGCAAAAGAGAAATTAACTTTCAGACTGAAGTCAGGGAAGCGCAGGCCGTATTTGGACTGAAAGCCGTCCTGTTCATTCAGCACCCACATTTTTTCAATGGCCGCCAGCAGCAGGAATTTCCCGCGCCGCCACTGCTGGGTCAGTTCGATCCCCAGCAAATCGTTCTTGCGCAAATTGACCGCTTGCCATGGATCGCCGGTTTTATAGCGGATCCAATCGATTGCCGCGGACTGGCGGCGGAAAAAAAGTGAGAAATCGATTGTCCGGGCGGCGCTGAACCAGGTCAGGGAAGATTCAAAATTAAAGCTGGTTTCGGATTGCAAATCTTTATTGCCGTGGTTATTGGGCGAACGATAATGCAATTCGGTGAAAGTGGGCAGGCGCAACGAACGGCCCAGGCTGAATTTTCCCAACACAAATTTTGAAAAACGATGACCGTAGCCGGCGTAATAGATGAACTGATCCGCAGCGTCGGCAAGGAGATCGCCGCGGATGCCTAAATCGATGACGCCTTGAGCCAGGGAATAACTGCCATTCAGGTGCAGGGATGCCTGGCGGCGCTCAAAATTCCCCATACGGGTGCTTTGCAGATTTTCCTGTTTGTATTCCGCCCCGCAAGCCAGGCTGAACAAGGACCAATCCCTGGCCGCGGAAAAAAAAAGAAAGTGGCTGCGGGTAAGGCTTCTATTCCAGAAATAATCGGGCCGGTAGCGGTCAAGTATGAAATGATCGCGGTGATTTTGCCAGGAATAGCCCAATTGATAGCGTGTATGCTTGGTTGTTTTCTGGAATTTGATCAGGGTAAATAATGCCTGGCTGTCCTCCGTGGAGGGGGCGGGTTCGTAAAAACCGTTGGCGCCGAAATCCTTGCTCAGGTATCCGGAAACAAATTCCAGTTGGCTGCCGTTGGCTGAATAAGAAGCGCTGCCGGTCAGTTGGGCCTGGTCAAACTCCCGGCCGGGATAAAAGCCGCTGGAATTGCTGCGGTTGGCGGAAAAATGACAATTGAAATTTCCCGTCGCTTTGCCCCAGGCCATTCTGCCGGAAAAAAAATTGTTGCTGCCGGCGCTCAAGGCCAACGTGTTATTGCTTTTTTTTTTCAATATGATGTTGACCATACCGGCGAAAGCCCCGGCGCCATAAACGGTCGAACTGCCGCCGCGTACGATTTCAATGCGCTCAATATCGTTCAGAGCGAAAGGGAAATCAGTGTTGAAATGACCACTTTGCGGATTATTGAATGGGACGCCGTCGATTAATACCAGTACCTGTTCAAAATGGCTGCCGCGCATTGACAGGTCATAGGAACTTTCGTCAGGACCGCGCCGGCTGACGTTTAGCGCCGTGAAAAAGGAAAACAAATCGGCAAAACTGCGGATTTGCAATGTTTTTATTTCCTCGGCGGCGATGATCAGCATGCTTTTGGAACGAACTTCGCTGGAAAATATTTTTCCTTTGACCTCAACTTTTTCTTCAATAGCACTGGAAAAGACCTGCAGAACAATTATTAAAAAAAATAAGAAGCAAATCCATCGTGCTTTCATTTCCCGTCTCCCCCCAGCAATTTTTATGTCTTTTTTCCCAACAGGCTGAACAGGGGATTGGCCGCCAGGGAGACCAGCATGCCCACGGTTCCGGCTTCGGGAGAGGGGCGTCCCGAAAAATAGAGGAACAGGCACACGCTCAGGCCCAGGACCGATGAAGTGACGGCGCCGAGCCGGTTCACTCTTTTGCTCAGCAGTCCCCAGACAAACGGTCCCAGGAATACCGAACCTATGGCTCCCCAGGAGATGCCCAGGATCGAAACAATGGTTGCCGGACGTAAATAGGCCAGGATCACCGACAGTAAAATGAAAAAAGCGCTAAAAATACGCATCAGCCGCGTCAACTGACGGTCGGAAACGTTGGGATTGATGAAGCCGGCATAGAGATCCTTAACCATGGCCGAGCTGGAGATCAGAACCAGGGCTGCCAGGGTGGACATCGAGGCCGAAAGGATCAGCAGCAGGATGAAAACGGACAATGATCCGGGAACGACCCGGGTCAGCATCTCCGGGATCAGGGAGTCGAACACCGGCTTGCCGTTGCTGAAGGCCGCCGGAGCGTTTTGCGGCGAAAGGAACAGGCGTGACAGGCTTCCGGAAAAGTAGGCGATGGTCAAGAGGATCACTGCGAAAGCGGTCGAAACCCACATGCCGACGCGAATGGCCTTTTTATCCTTCACCGCGTAAAATTTCTGCACCAGCTGCGGCATGGCGAAAGGGGCCACGGAAGTCAGGAACACCAGGCAGAATAACGGCCAGATGCCGGGCGGACCGATTGCCGCGGTCAGTTTGGGGTCGATGGCAGCCAGCCGGGTCGTGGCCGCGACCAGGCCCCCGGTTTTGTCCAGAACGCTGAAGATGATGATGCCGCCGCCGACCAGCATCAGCATGCCGAAGAACACATCGATCATGGTCATTGACTTGTAGCCGCCCAAGACCAGGTATATGGTCGTGAACAGCCCCATGAAGACCAGGGCTTGCCAGTATTCGGTGTTGAAATTCAGTTTGAACAGGTAGGAGAGGCCGATGAACACCGCGGCTGAATAGGGGATGAAGAAAACGAATATGGAGATTGAAGAAAATATTTTCAGAAATTTGCTTTTATAGCGTTTTTCGAAATACTCGGCCATGGTGGACACCTGGTATTCCTGGGCCATTTTCTTGATGCGGTGCCCCATCAGCCACCAAACGAGCAGCACGCCCAGCAGCGAGTTTCCCAAGGCGATCCACAGCCCTGAATAGCCGAATTGCCAGCCGATTTTTCCGGAGAAGCCGATGAATACCACAGCTGAAAAATAAGCCGCGCCATATGTGAAGGCCGTCATCCAGGGGCCTATGTCGCCGCCTCCTAAAAAAAAGTCCTTGAAGGACGCCGTCTTCCTGCCGCGCCTGACGGCGATGGCTACGATCAACAGCACGTAAACAGCCTAAATCAGAATTTTAAAAATCATTCCTTTTCTCCTTTTAGAAGCGGAAAAACAATTCGAATTGCACCCAGTTATAGGCGTCGGCGCCGACGATATAGAAATTGTCGGGGTTGAAGTTTTCCCAGATGAGGCGCCCGGCCAGATTCTTGTTGATTTCATACATGATTTTTACGATGAGCAAGTCACCGCGGCTGCGGCCGTTGCCGCTTAGCAAAGTCGAGGGCGGCATATTTTGCGGCGCCGACAACTGGTGCCAGGCCAGGTTCAATTTGACTTTTTCCAGAGGCTCGAACATCAGGTTGGCGTAAAGGGAAATGAAATTGGTCCAGTCGGCCACCCGGGTTTCCCGGGCCATTAAATAGATCAGGGAATCGCTCCATTTGGGCCA
>SPCN01000427.1 GCA_004525465.1 Chrysiogenales bacterium
ACCAGACTCCCAACATGGATCGAATCGCGTTGGAGGGTATGAGGCTGGACAACTGCTTCTGCACAAACTCGATTTGTACTCCAAGTCGAGCGTCGATTCTGACCGGGCTCTACTCGCACAAGAATGGTTCAATCGCGTTCAACTCTCCAGATCCCAACTGCATAACCTTCCCCCAACTTCTCAGGAACGACGGTTACTTCACCGCAATGATAGGCAAGTGGCACCTGAACATTGAGCCCTACGGGTTTGACCGATGGTCGGTGGTGCCCGGACAGGGACAGTACTTTGATCCGGTTTTCATAGACCAGGGTGTCAGGAAAACGATCCCCGGCTATGTGACCGACATCACAACTGATCTGACGATAGAAGCCATTGAGGATCGCCCCAAGGACAAACCGTTCTGCGTACTCTGCCATCACAAAGCGCCCCACGACCCCTGGGAGCATCATCCCCGGCATGAGAATCTCTTTCCCGACGGATCGATCGGGGAGCCGACCAATCTCTTTGACGACTACTCGGGCCGCGCCCGCGCGGTAGTTCAGTCCACCCAGCGAATCGGGTCTGACAGCCCCGGGCATACGCTGTATGAGGACGAGACGGGTTCAATAGTCGACGCTGACGAACGGATGCGTGCCCAATACCAGATATACATGCAGCGCTATCTGCGGTGCGTCGCGGCGATAGACGAAGGTGTGGGACGGCTGTTGGACTACCTTGATCAGAAGGATCTGACCCGGGACACAATCGTTATCTACACCTCGGATCAGGGATTCTTCCTTGGTGAGCACGGCTGGTATGACAAGCGCTTCATGTATGAAGAGAGTTTGCGGATGCCCTTTGTGGTCCGCTATCCCGCAGCAATCGATGCTGGGGGAACCGACGATCATCTCATTCTCAATACTGATTTCGCGGCTACGCTCCTGGACTTTGCCGGGATTGGATCACCTTCCTCAATGCAGAGTGAGAGCTTCCGAACCATTCTGGAAGGCTCCGAACCCCATGTCTGGCGAGATTCCTTCTACTATCGCTATTATTACTCCCACTTCAATACCCCGGCACATTGGGGGGTTCGCACCGACCGGCACAAGCTCATTTACTACCACGCAAGCGACGAATGGGAACTCTACGACATCCAGGCCGACCCAATGGAGATGACCAACCTCTACGATTTACCCGAACATGCCGCACTGGTCGAACGTCTGAAGCGGCGACTGGCTGAGCTCCAGGATGAGGTGGATGATCACGAAAGCGGAGCAGATGGCGACCGGCGTGCCGCGGAGCTCATGCGACGGCCGGCACACCCGATGCACTGATTATCTGCAGCCGCCCGAAGGATCCCCCGGATAAAGCCCAGGGAAGAGGCTTCCATCGTTTGCTGGTTGGGAAACTCATCTGCCCGGCGGATGACTATATCAATGTGCCTGCGGATTCGCTCGTGGGCGGGACCCATCCAGACATAGTCGGTTGGATTGTAAACCCAGAAGTGCTGGTGTGGATCGATTCTCACGAGCTCTGCTCTTCGACCCACATTGTGGGGAACTCATCGGTAAGACCAAAATCCATAGCGAAGTTCCTGAAACCAAGCTCAAGGGCAGGGGAGTCCTGGCGCACCCGGTAATCCCCATGGTCGGGATCGACAAACATCGGATCAGCGTACCGCGAGTGGACATCGTACCCTAACTCCTGCCACTGCTCCAGCGAGTACTTCCGCTGATCCTCACCTCTTGGCTGAACGGTGATGTATGGCTTGTAGCCCCAGGGTTTGGCGTCATTGAAGAAGAGGTTTCCATCGATCTCAAGCCATGGCTGTGTCGGCGGCGCATCGTTCATGTGATACACGTCTCCGCGGGTCACAATGATGTTGTGACGAACCACATCGTGGTTCCCATCATAGAGAACATGCATTCCAAATGGGACTACCGGATTGATGACGATGTTGTTCTCCACGATCCGATTTTCGCCTTCCCGAATACTGATGGCGATGTCCACACACAGATTGTTATAGACATGGAAGTTGGTGGAACCATCATCCATATCGATCGCCTGACGGTAGTCGCCGATCAGATAGCCTTCAATGCCATGAAAGTAGTTGTTCCTGATGATTGTCTGCTCGGGCATTCTGCCGATCATGACCGGGTGCGGGTGTGACACGCCGCCGAACCTGTGGGAATGGTTCTGGCACCAGAATCCCTCACGACCCCAGCTGTTGAATGGTCCGTGATCTCGGGTTTCTCTCACCGTGTCATATATTTCGTTATGCTCAATGATGTG
>SPCN01000172.1 GCA_004525465.1 Chrysiogenales bacterium
CAGGTTCAGCAGGTTGATCGAACCGAGATTGCAGGCCTCGTAATCGTGGAGCGGCTGTTCGCCGCAGGGATTGGTGGCGCGGATGGGGCCCTGTTTGGCGGTCGGGTTCAGCTGGTTGACCTTGTCGATGAAGATCAATCCTGGATCGCCGTTGCTCCAGGCCGAGTCGACGATCAGGTCGAATATGTCGTGGGCGTTGGCCTTGCCGATCACTGAACCGTCCATGGGGTTGATCAAGTCGTAGCTGGTGTTGTTTTTGATAGCCAGGATGAAGGCCTCGGTGACGGCTACCGAGATATTGAAATTCTGGGCCGTGATACCGTCCCGTTTCATGGAGATGAAGTTCTTGATGTCGGGATGGTCGACCCGCAAGACTCCCATGTTGGCGCCGCGGCGCGTACCGCCCTGCTTGACCGCTTCGGTGCCGGCGTCAATGACTTTTAAAAATGAGACAGGTCCCGAAGCGATGCCCTGGGTTTTGCGCACAAAGCTCCCGGCCGGCCGGATCCTGGAAAAATCGAAACCCGTACCGCCGCCCTCTTTGTGGACCAGGGCCGCGTTCTTCACTGTTTCAAAAATTCCATCCAGCGAGTCCTCGATGGGCAAGACAAAACAGGCGGAAAGACACATCTGCCTTTCTGCGCCGGTCAGAGTCGGAGAATTGGGCATGAAATCCTTTTGCATCATGGCTTGAAAAAATTTTTCTTCCCAGAATTTTCTGTCGGTCTCATTTTTTTCGGCTTTGGCGATAAAGCGGGAAACGCGGTGGAACAATTCCGAGGGCTTGGTTTCAAGCAGTGTTCCTTTTTCGTCTTTTTTGAAGTAACGGGCCTTTAATATTTTAAGTGCGTTTTCCGTGAAATTTTCCATAAAACTCTCCTTGGCCTATAAATGTAGTTGATACCGGATTATAAAGCGCTAAATGTAGCGTGTCAAGATGATTTTAAAAAAATTTATATAAAAAAAATTCTTGACAATTAGTTATTATATATATTACTATATGGGAGAAAATGGGACAAAATGGGATGAATGAACGATTCAGGGGCAGTTACATCGCGAAAATCGATGACCGCGGCCGGGTTAAAATACCCGCGAAGTACCTCTCCGTCCTGGAAAAAGATTTTGGCAGAGAGGTCTACCTGACTTCGGTCAACGGCGACCATATTCTGTTTTATCCGATGATGGTCTGGCAGGAGATCGAAAAGAAGATCGCCGCCATCCCCATGCGCGATCCTGATCTCGAGGAATTCGTCAGTCGCAGCAGTTTCTGGGGTACGGAAACCGAGATCGATTCCAAGGGCCGCATCCTGATCCCGCCCGATCTCCGGGCCGGCAGCAAACTGGAAAACAGCCTGCTGATCCTGGGTAAGATCGATTATATGGTGATCTGGAACAAGGAGGTTTTCGAGGCGCGGTACATGGGCGGTCAGTTCGGCGATGAAAAAATGCACAAGGTGTCGAGGATGCTCAATGAATTTTCTTCATTACCCCGTCATGAATAAAGAGGTCCTGGAAATATTCCAAGCCACCGGGAAAAAAACTTTTGTGGATTGCACGGTGGGCGGCGGCGGCCACAGTCATCATATTCTCAGCGTTTTCCCTGAAGCCAGCGTGATCGCCATCGACCAGGATAGTGAAAGTCTTGCCCTGGCCAGGAAAAATTTGCAAAGCTTCGGAAAGCGGGTGAGCTTTCATTTGGGCACCTTCATCAGCCTTTTTGAAGATTTTGATTGCCGGCGCCTGGCCGTCTCGGGAATCCTGGTGGATCCGGGCATTTCTACAGTTCAATTGAAAAATGACCAGCGCGGTTTTTCTCATACCCTGGATGGGCCCCTGGATATGCGCAAAAATCTCAATTCCAGCCTAACCGCCGCCGAAATACCCAACTCCTTTTCCGAGGACAAACTGGCCGATATTTTCAGCAGTTATGGCGAAGTGTCCAACGCCAAACGCCTGTCCAAAGCCATCATTGAAAAAAGGCTTTTCACTCCCTGGCGATCGACGGTGCAGCTGCGGCGGTTGGTTGAGGATCTCAACCACTGGCGGCCGCGTCCGGGACTGGGACATCCGGCGGCCAAAGTTTTCCAGGCCCTGCGCATCTTTGTCAACAATGAGCTCGACGGCATCGGCTCCTGGCTCGCTAAAATTCCCCTGCACCTGCGCAGCGGAAGCCGTGTTGTATTCATCACTTACCATTCGTTGGAAGACCGCCTGGTCAAACGGGCTTTTCAGCAATTGCAGCGCTTGCAGAAGGTCGAGTTGCTCAGGCCTTTTCCCGCCTTTCCCAGCCGCGCTGAAGTAGAGGAAAATCTGGCCTCACGTTCGGCGAAGTTGCGGGCTTTGGAAGTGGCATGAACAGCAAAGGCAGATCGTTGGCTGATTTTCGCCTGGCCATCCTGGCGTTTTTCATTTTTCTTGTGTTGTTCATTTATTCCAGCCTGAATCTTAAAAACGTGGACCTGGGTTACCGGCAGCACGAGCTGCTGCTGGCGGAAAAAACGCTGCGTCTGGAGATCGATTCCCTGCAGGCACGGAGAGCGGAGTTGCTCAATCTGGAACGCATGGAGAAGATCGTGGTGGAAAAACTGGGCTACCAGTATCCTGAAGCCGGCCAGATCATCAAGGTTATTGTAGATGACAATGAATAGCAATCGCCAGGGCAAAAAGCGCTTTTTTGTCCTTTCCATATTTTTTTTCATCTGGATTTTTATGATCGCCTTCAAACTCTTCAACATGCAGGTACTCGACTACACCACCTACATGGCCAAGGTCAAGGCCCAGATCAACCGGGTCGAGGAACTTCATTCCAAGCGCGGCACCATCTCTGACCGCAACGGCGAGATCCTGGCCATTTCGCTGCTGTCCAAGTCGGCCTTCATCAGTAATAAGGACAATGCGCTTTCATTGGTTGTCTTTAAAAAAATCTGCGCTTTGCTCGCCTTGGGCAATTCCCAGAAAATCAATGTTGTCAAACGTATCCGCCGCGGCGAAAAATTCATCTGGATCAAGCGCAAATTGACCGATGAAGAATACTTGCAGGTCAAGGCGCTTACTTTGAGCAAGGATGCTGCCGGGACCATAGATTTTATCGACGAATACCGGCGGGTGTATCCGCAAAAGAAGATCGCCTCGCACATTCTTGGAGGCGTGGGCATCGACGAACAGGCCCTGGGCGGTATTGAAACCAGCCTGGATACCGAGATCAAGGGCCGCGGCGGTAAACTGAAAGTCCTGATCGACGCCCGCAAAAGAATTTTCCAGTTCAAGTATATAGAGCAGCCGGTCACGGGCAGGGACATCCACCTGAGCATTGATGCAGCCCTGCAGTTTTTCGTGGAAAGGGAATTGGCTGCCGCGGTCGATAAATATCGGGCGGCAGGCGGGGCGGTCGTTGTGCTGAGCAGCCGTGACGGCCAGGTTCTGGCCATGGCCAGCAACCCGGATTATTGTCCGGAAAACATTTGGCGCACGCCGCTGCCGGTCCTGAAAAACAAGGCGATCTCTTTTCTTTACGATCCCGGTTCAACTTTTAAAATCGTGTTGGCCGCGGCCGCTCTTGAAAACCGGATCTGTTCTCTTGGGGAAATGTTTAATTGCCATAACGGTGTTTATAGGGTCAAGGATAGGCAAATCACCGATGTTCATCCCTTTGACCGTCTGTCTTTTGAGGACATTTTTATTCAATCCAGCAATATCGGCGCTGCCTGTATCGGTCAACGGTTAGGAGAAGAAAAATATTTTCAGGCTATTCAAAAATTTGGATTTGGTCGCCGCAATGGCATCATGCTTCCGGCTGAAGAAAACGGAATTTTAAATCCTTTGGCAAAATGGAGCGGTGTTTCTCTGGCTTTCCTTTCTCACGGCTATGAAATTTCTGTAACGCCGCTGCAAATGGCGGTCGCTTTCAATGTGCTGGCCTCGGGCGGTTTTTTCATCCGGCCGAACATCATCATGAATGATACTCCCGGCGGCAGCCAGGCGCGAGTGCTGTCGGCTGCCAACCAGCGGCGGCTGACAGAAATCCTGACAGCCGCGGTCAGCCGCGGCACCGGCAAAAAAGCCGGGATCGCAGGCCTGGAGATTGCCGGTAAGACCGGGACAGCCCATAAGGTCAAAAGGGGACAATACACGCGAAGTTATGTTGCTTCCTTCGGCGGTTTTTTCCCGGCCCACGATCCCCAGGTGACCGTGTTCGTAATGATCGATGAGCCCCAAGGCCTGCATTTCGGCGGCGATGTGGCGGCACCGGTTTTCAAGGCCATCACTGAAAAGATCATGCTTTACTTAAAGCTTTTTCCCGATATGCCTGGCGAAAACGAGATCCGCATATGAAGTACCTGGATGACTTGCTTGGCAAACAGGAATCCCTGGCCTGGCGCGGCGATCTCCATGTACCCGTTAGCGGCATTGAATTTGATTCACGGAAAATCAGGAAAAATAATTGCTATGTCTCCATTAGGGGCTTCGTTAAAGACGGGTTCGCTTATGTTTCCGAAGCCATCGGCAACGGCGCCGGCGCCGTGGTCTCGGTTCACCCGCCTCCTCAGAATCACCACCAGGTTACATGGGTGCAGGTTAAAAATGACCGCCGGGCTCTGAGCTCGATAGTCAACCGTTTTTTTGACGACCCCTCCCGGCAATTGCAGGTGATCGGGGTCACCGGCACCAACGGCAAAACCACAACCACGGGATTGATTCAAGCCCTGCTCAACAGCGAAGCCAAAACCGCGGCCATAGGTACTCTGGGCATGAATTTTCCGGGTTTCGACCAGGGGACGAAATTGACCACTCCCGAAGCTCCGGAGCTTTTCGCTTTCATGGCCAAGGCGGTCAAGGCCGACTGCGTAAATCTGGTCATGGAGGTTTCCTCGGTCGCTCTCAGCTTGGGACGAGTGGATGATGTTTCTTTCGCTCAGGCGGTTTTCACTTCATTTTCCGGCGATCACCTCGATTTTCACCAGACCTTGGAAAACTATTTTGATGCCAAGCTTTCTCTCTTTAAAAGACTCGGCAGTGAACACTGGGCGATCATCAACTGTGATGATGCCAGCGGTGCGCCCATCATCCGTGAGTTAAACTGCCGCTATCTCACTTTCGGTTTTTCCGAGCAGGCCGATATCCGGCCGCTGAAATACGCGTTTTCCCTGGATGGTGTCAAGGCTGTGCTGCAGACACCGCGCGGCAAAATCGATATCCAAAGTCGGCTGTTGGGACGCTTCAACCTGCTCAATATTCTGGCGGCAGTGGGTTTGGCCCTGGTCA
>SPCN01000192.1 GCA_004525465.1 Chrysiogenales bacterium
AACAGGAAAGGAAGGAGCTTGAACAGCTCCTCCACCAGCCCCACCACCACGATGCAGTACAGGAAAAAATCCAGGTTCAACCCCTGTATGGGCCCGGGGTCGGCGGGAATGCCCAGGGCCGGCAGCAGGATGTCGTAGGCGTGCAGGCAGAGCCAGCCGGCCAGGAAGCCCAGGAAATAGCTGAAGGCCGCCATGACCAGCGGTTCCGGCTCGATGCGGTCGTGGTAGTAGGCGTAGCCGATCCAGAAAACGGCCGGGGCGAAGATCAAAGCCAGCATAAGCCAGATGGACATCTTGTTTTTTATTTTAGCACAAACGGGCCAGGGCGGCGAAAACAGCGTCGGTGTGGGCGTAGCGACGACCGGATGCTAGACGGACAGGGCGAACGCGACAAGCAGGACCAGGAAAAGAAACAGGAAAAATATTATTATTTTCAACGGCGTTCCCGTCCGGCGTCCGGCATGGTTCTATCCGACCAGGTGCTTGCGGCCGAGGCGGACCAGGTTGCGCACCAGGTCGATGGCGATGAGCAGGGCCGCGATGAACAGGGTGACGGTCAGGGTGATATGGAGCCAGGAATGAAGCTCCGTGGGGATGCGGACGGCAAACAAGTTGGTATGCTGCTGGCGCAGCAATACGCCGATCATAACCAGGGCGATGGCGTCGGCAGCGGCGTCGACCCAGCAAATGAAACGCCGGGAGATGGGAAAGAGCTTGATGAACAGGGCGATGGTCCCGGCCGCCATCATGGCCAGGACAGCCAGCGAAGCCAGCCGGCCGGGCGCGGGCATGAGCAGGGGCCGGAATTTCTCGAAGTTAAAGCTGACGAAGAATATGGTTTTGAACTTGATGAAGAGCTTAATGGCCACGCCGGTCAGGGCCAGCATGATGCCGGCGCCGACCATGGTCCAGATCCTGGCCGCCAGCGTCTTCGCTGCCGGCGCCTTGACTTCGTCGAGGTCGAGGGCGAATTTGGGCCAGGGCAGCTTGAAATCACTGCCGCTCTGGGTGATAAAGTAGAGTACCAGGGCTACGATGCCAAAGTCGGTCAGAAAGGCCGCGGGCAGGTACATGACGGCTTCGACGAGCCCCATGCGCGGGACAAAGAGGAAGGGAAAAACGATGAAGCTTTTTTTGAAGATCACGGCGAACACGATAAAAATAAGGTGGATGGCAAATAGCAGTGCCGTGTAGCGGAAGAGCAGGCGCTTGAAGGCCGGGGCGATGACCGGCCGGCCCTCCAGGTATTTTTCGGCCACCAGCCGCGGTTTGCCGTAGGCGGCAATGACCTTTTCCAGAGACGCTTCGCTCACCGGACCCGCTTCCTGCTCCGCTTTTTCCAGGATGTGGCTGCGAATCTCGGACAGGATCTCCTCCCGCTCTCCGCGGCCCGAAAGGAAATGGCTGATCTCTTCGAGATAGATTTCCAGATTTTTATGCATGTTGTTTCTCCTTTGTAAGGCGGTTGATGATCTCATCCTGTTTCTTCCATATGGCCAGCAGTCCGTTGCGCATTTCCCGGCCGGCGCTGGTGACCGCGTAAAATTTGCGCGGCCGTTCCTCGCCGATCTCCCATTTGCCCTGGATCAGGCCTTTCCTTTCCAGGCGGCGCAAAAGGGGATAGAGGGTGTTCTCCTCGATCTCGTAGCCCAGTTCGCGGCAGGCCCGCACCATGGCGTAGCCGTAGGCGTCCTTTTCGAGAATGATCAGGACCAGCAGCTGCAGAAAGCCCCGCTTCATCTCTGTTTCGATGCTGCCAAGTTCATTGTCCATGTCGTTGCCTCCTTGTCTTGCGGCGTTCATACTGTTTGTCGTTTGCAGACAGCATGATATGATTATAGTGTGTATTGCACAGTATGTCAACTATTTTTTTTATTTTTTTAAAATTTATTCATAAAGGATAATAAAATACGTGGAAAAGAACGATTCCAGTGAATCAACTGTCAAAGGTACCGGCAGGGCCGGCCGGACGGCCCGGTCCGTCCCATCCCGGCATCATTCGATCATTTTTCTGATTCGCTCAGCGGCGCGGCCGCACAAGGATCTTTTTTTATCCGCTCGTCTTTGCACTTTCCGTTTTAAAGGCCTCCACGGCGAAATCCCGGCGATCGGCGCGCTTGACCTGGTAGAGCAGATCGTCGGCCTGGGCCAGCACGGCTGCCGCGGCGGCGGCGCTGCCGGCAGGCACCGCCAGGGCGCCGCAGGAGGCGGTGACGGTTACGGCCGCGTTGTCTTCGCCCACGCGACAGCCCAGGTCGTTGATGCGGCGGGTTATCGCCCGCAGCGCTTCCAAATCGGCGCCGGGCAGGACCACCAGGAACTCGTCGCCGCCCAGGCGGCCGAGGGCATCGCCCTGGCGCAGGCACTCCTGGATCTTGGCGGCCATCTCTTTGAGCACATGGTCGCCGGCGGCGTGGCCCAGTGTGTCGTTGACGGCTTTGAAGCGGTTCAGGTCGACCATGATGCAGCCCAACTGGCGGTTGCTGCCTCGTTCGGGGCGCAGCTGCCGCTCCAGGAAGGCCAGGATGGCCCGGCGGTTGAGAAGAGCGGTCAGCGGGTCGTAGGTGGCCAGGTACTCCAGTTCGGCGGTGCGTTTGCCCACTTCGCTTTCCAGTTCGCGGTTGCGCCGCCGCAGCAGCATGGTGCGCCAACGGTGGATGCCCAGGGCCGCGGCCAGCAGGAAGAAGACGCCGCCCAGGCGGAACCATAAGGTCATCCAGAAGGGTGGGCGGACATGGATGGGCAGGACAACGGTCTCACCCCAGACCCCCGATTCGTTGACCGGTTTCAGCTGCAATTTCAGGTCGCCGGCCGGCAGGTTGGTATAGCGCAGGTCCCCCAGGCGGCTCATGGGATTCCATTCGGTCTCCAAGCCGTCGAGGCGGTAGATGTAGCCGCTGCGGTTGCGGTTGCGGTATGAAAGGACGGCGATATTGAAAATGAGTGTCCGCTCGCTCCAGGCCAGGTCCAGCTGCCTGGGAAATGCCAGCGACCGGGAAGGCAGGCGGACATTCTCGACCATCAGGCGGGGCGGCTCCGTATTGCGGCTGAGGCTGGCCGGGTTGTATTGCGAGAGGCCGTTGACCGTGCCGATCCATATCTCGCCCCTGGCGTCGCTGTAAAAGCCGTTGCCGTTGGTCTCCCAGTCGGCCAGCCCGTCGTCGAGGGTGAAACCCTCCGCCTTGTAGTCGGCGAGGAAGCGGAAAACGCCGCGGGCCGTGTTGACCCAGATCTTGCCTTTCCAGTCCTCGCCGATGAAAAAAACATGGTGGTTGCTGAAGCCGGGACGGTCGTTGAGCAGGCGCCAGCGGCCGTCGGTTTCAAGGACCGCCAGGCCGTCGTCGCTGCCCGCCCAGAGCCGGCCGCTGCTGTCTTCGCAAATGGTGGAGATGGCATTGGACAACGGACAGGGGGCGGCCAGCATGGTCAGGGTCTCGCCGTCGCAGGCGTGCAAGCTGCTTTTGGCCGCGCTCTTGGAAGCGTTCTTGGCCGCGACCCAGACACCGCCGCGTCGGCGGCGCACAACGCGGGAAACATCGGTCAGCGGTTCGCCGGCCGGGGTCCTGTCCCATTTTTTCCAGTGGCCGGCGGCGTCGCGCCGCGCCAGCCCGCCGCCGCTCCAGTTCCCGCAGACCCAGAAATTGCCCTGGCCGTCGACGGTCATGTCCCAGGGCACGGTGCGCGGTATGGGAAGATCCGGCGAAAGTTCGCGGATGGTCTTTTCTCCCGGCAGGCGGTAGCGCAGCGTGGTGTCGGTCATGAACCAGAGGGTGCCGTTGGGGGTGCGCAGGATCTTCCAGACCCAATCGTTGCCCAGGCCGTCCTTTGCCCGGACGATTTCCAGGACCTTGGGCAGCGGCCGCACCTGGTAGTGGACTGCTCCGCGCAGGGTCCCCAGCCAGAGTGAATCAGCTGTATCACCCGGAGAGATGCCGAAGACGCAGGCGCTGGGCAACCCCTGCTTCTCGGTGTGGCTGATCCAGGCCATGCTGCTGAGACGGGCCAAACCGCCGATGTAGGTGGCGATCCACAGGCTGCCTTCACGGTCTTCCAGCACGGTGTTGATGACGTTGGAGGGCAGGCCGTTGTCGGTTCCCCAGTGTTCCATCACGGCCTGGCCCGGGCGCTTGATAAAAAGGCCGCTGCCGTTGGTCGAAATGTACAAAGTCCCGGAAGCCTGCACCGACATCTGGTAAATGGACCTGGCCGCCGCGGCCCCGCCCGAAAAGACTTCCCAGCCCGAATCGTTGCGGCGCCAGACGCCATGGCTGTATGTTCCCAGCCACAGCCCCTCGGCTGTCAGGGCCAGGGCACGGTAATTGTCCGTGGCGATCCCGGCGGGGCCGGGAACGGCAAGTGGCGCCCCTTCCCATGGGAAGCGCCAGATTCCATTGTCGGCGGCCACCAGGACGCCTTCGCGGTCGGCCAGGATGTCGTGGACCCGGGGCCCGTTCCTGACGCCGCCGGGATGAAAAACCGAGAATTTTCCGTCGGCGAAGACGGCCACGCCGTTTTCGCTGCCGATCCATACCCGGTTGCGGGCGTCCTCGGCCAGAGCCAGGCAGGGGATTGAGCCGACGGCCGGGTCGTCCAGCATTTCCAGGTGGTGATCCCGCCAGCGCGAAAGGCCGCCGTCCGTTGCCACCCACACCGTGCCGTCGCTGGCCGCCAGCAGTTCCTGGATGCGTGAGCTGCGCAGGCCGTCATGAATGAAAAAGTTCTTGAATTCACTGCCGTTGAAGCG
>SPCN01000079.1 GCA_004525465.1 Chrysiogenales bacterium
CATGTCGATCAAAAGTCGGAATGGCCGGATCGTCGTGAATTCCGATCGCGATCACAGTCTGACTATTTCTGATGGCCAAGGCAAAAAAAAGGACGGCCTTTACTGGGGAGTGTTGATTTTCCTGAACCGGGTTGAAAAAGGTCGCTGCCAAGTCATCGACATGAAGCTCCTCGCTGCGGACCGGGAATACGACCTGGGAGGCGAGCGTCTGGCCTGGCTGGGAACGGCCGATGAAGTCCAGGGGCTGGAATTCATCCGCGGCCTGCTCAGTCAGGAAACCGATCGTGATTTACGCAAGGACCTGGTGTTTGCCCTTTACCTTTTCCATGGTTCGGCCGCGGTCTCCGAATTGATCGGCCTGGCCCGTCGCGACCCGGACCCGGCTGTGCGTAAGGACGCTATTTTCTGGCTGGGCCAGAAAGCTTCGGCTGCCGCGATCAAGGCCCTGGGCGAAGTGATCGCCTCTCCCGAAGCACTGGATATCAAAAAGCACGCTGTTTTCGCCCTCAGCCAGCTGCCTGAAGACAAGGGTACGCCAATGCTGATGCAAATCGCCCGTAAAAATCCCCATCCCCGTTTACGCAAGGAAGCGATCTTCTGGCTCGGCCAGTCCGGGGATCCAAGCGCCCTGGATTTCTTCGAAGAGATCCTCCTAAAATAGAGACAAGTGACGGGCGCCGGACGCGGCGCCCGCTCCCTTCCGCCCGGATACGGCACTCATTTGAATTTTAACGGTCCGGGCCGGCTTGTCCACTCGCCAGGCGCCTGAATCCCAGGGCCAGGAACGCTCCCAGAACACCGCAGCTGAGCCACAAGGCCATTGGTGAAAATTGGATGTATATGCTCGAACCGGCAATGGGCCCGAGCATCCAGGCCAGGGAAAAGGAGACGCCGAACCAGCCCATGTGGCGGCCGCGGTTCCCTTCATGGGAGCGGTTGGCAATCTCGGCGGTAAGCAGCGGTAGGGAGAGCATTTCACCGAATGTCCAGACAGCCACTGTCGCGGCGGCGTACAGGAAACCTCGCCCCAGGGGCGTGAGGGCAAAGCCCAACCCGGTCAACAGCGCTCCCACCGCGATGATCTTCAGGGGTGCGACCTTTTTCAAGCCCTGGAGCAGGACCATTTCAAAAAGGACGATCAGAACCGTATTGATAGCCAGTAATTGGCCGATGCGGTATTCAGCAAAACCGAAAGCTGAATGGATGAAGAGCGGAAAGGTGCTGAACAGCTGAGAGAAGATCAATCCCAGGCCGAAGACCATGATAAATATGGCTGGCAAGTGATGGCGGCGGCCAGGCGGCGTAACGGCAGGCGGGAAGGATGAACGAGATTGCCGCGGCGGCGGCTTGGGTCCACTTTTAAAAAATACATGGAAGAGGACCAGGGCGCCCAAACTGGTCAGGCCGTCGACCCAGAACAGGGCGCGGTAATTCCACATGGCCAGGTAACCTCCCAGCACCGGCCCGATGGTCACTCCAAGGTTGGCGGCCAGGCGGTTCAAGGCAAAGCCCTTAGTGCGGATCGCCGGTGGGCATTCACGGGCCATGGCAGTGGCATTACCCGGAATCAGGGCTTCGGCGAAGACGCCCTGCAGAAAAGCCGCCGCCACGATGAGGACAAAAGAGCCCAGGTAGCCCATGATGATGAAGTTGAGGCCGGAGAGCAGCAGGCTCAACCGCTGAACGGCCGTGGCCCCCATGCGGTCGCAGAGGATGCCGCCCAGGTAGGATCCGGCCAGGGCTCCGCAACCGAAGGCGCCGACTGCCTGCCCGGCCTGGGCCATCGTGAAGCCCAATTTGCGGGTCAGGTACAGGCTGAGGAAGAACAGGACCATGGAGCCGCTGCGGTTAACGAAATGGACAAGCGACAACAACCAGGCGTTGCGCGGCAACCCGGCATAGGCCTCACGGTACATGGAAAGAATATTGCGGAGCATGTTGATTTACAGGTTGCCGCAGGGGAGGCGAAAAGGGCAGTATGAGCAGGTAATCTCGTCGCCGGGATTGGCCAGGAAATATTCCCGGAAATACAGGTCGCGCAGGACCTCGCCCAGGTCATTGACAAAAGCTTCCATGGCCTGCCGCTTTTCCTCTGAGGTGAATGGCCGCGAGTGGCGGCCGCTGGTCATGAAAATGCCCTGGTTCATCCTGCCGCTCCTTTCTCGAAGGAACACGTAGGAGGCATCGAGTTCATCCCAGCATTTTTCCTGCTCACGCGCCAGGAGCATCAGGTAGATCTGGAGCTGCATTCCCGGGTATTTTTTTCGGAAAGCTGCCAGGGCGTCGAAATATCCTTTTTCATCCCGCTGGAAAAGATCCGTCAGGTTCAGGGATTCGTTCACGCGGACCTTGGGTGTGAAGGGCGAACCGGTTTTGTAGTCGACGACCCGTAGCAGGTTCCCTTCCCTTTCCAGGCGATCGAGCCTGCCTTTGATGCCGACCTTCTGTCCCAGTCCCGGCACCTCGAAATCCATGGATAATGTTTTTTCCCGCTTTTCAACCCGGATGCCGTTCTGTTTGATCCGCTTGCCGTCCTCGCGGATGAACAGGCGCAGCTGCTCAAGCAAGGTCCATGAACGGATACGTTCCAGCCCTTTTTCCGGGTTGAAGTTGAGCTTGCGAAAGGCATCGTACAGGAATTTTTCCAGGTCGGCTTCCAGTGCTTTTTCTCCCGCCCCGGTCCTTGCCTGTGCTTCCGGGTATTGATCATAAAAAACCTCAAGGGCTTCATGGGCGATGGTGCCGATGAGGCCCCCCTCGCTTTCGGCTGCAACCTCCTCACGTTCCTTCAGGCCGAGGACCCTGCTGAAGTAGAATTGCAGCGGGCATTTGATGTATGCCTCCAGCGAGGACGGGGACAGGGTGATCGCCCGCAGACGTTCTCGGACAGGCGGGTTCTTCTTCGCAGTTCTGATCTCTCGAGGCAGGATATCAAAAGGCAGGGACAGGGGGGGCGCCGTCGGCGCTTCCCGGTTTTTTTTCTCGGCCGCATAGACGATGCGCTCGATGAAGCGGCTGCGTTCGCATTCCTTGCCGTCCTCACTTTTGCGGGGATACAAGATATGGACCCGCTTGGCGGCTCCGAGCATGGCGAAAAAGTTGAAAGCGTATATTTTTCCCCAGTCGCCGTGGTCGCGGATGCCGAAGATGGCCCGTATGTCTGCGGGAAGAATGGGGTCGTACTTGGCGGTCCCGGGCAGTACGCCTTCCAGCGCGTCGAGGACAATGACCTCATCGAACGAAAGGCCGCGAAACTCCAGTGGGCCCATGACCTGGACTCCCTGCAGCGGCGAACCCTCGAAGCGTATGGTGCGGCCGCGAAAATGGGCGCGCACCAATGCAGCCATGCTCCTGACATCGGCGCTGAGGAATACCTTGTCGTGGGAGGAGGCGAAATCCCCGAGCTCTTCCAATGCTCCCAATGCGCTGGCGGCATACTCGTTGAGGAACAGGTGGGAACCGCGGTTTTTCTCGCTGCCCACGCTCTCCAGTGCCTGCTGCAGGAAGGTGAGGAGCGAGTGCATTTCCGCGATCTCCTGGGGAATGAACCGTTGGTGCATGGCACTGACCTGGGAGGCGATCGCCATGGCGAATTCCGGGGCTATCCCATGCATCGGCCTCTGCATCTCGGCACTGAGCTTCGCTTCCAGTCCGGCAACCGAAAACCGGGTCAAGTTCCCGCCGTTGATGATGTTTTCCAGCAAATGGATCCCCCTTTTCAAGGGTTCCAGGTCTCCGTTGCCGCCCGATATCTTCACATAGGGGTGACGGACGAGCGGGAGATAGTCCCCAGAGGAGATCATGCCGCTCTCGGTGTTCTCCAGAACCGTCAACAGGGAATCGACCAACTGCATCATGGGGGTCCGCTCCAGCGGGTAGCCCAGCGTGATATTGAAGGGCAGCCTGTTTGCATCCTGGTCGAAGCGTGAGACCGCCCCCTGCACAAAGGGGATGAGACTGGGCGAAGCGGGGAGGAGGACGGCAACCTTTTTCAATGCCGCTTCGTCGCGGCCGCGGCATATCTCCTCCAGAAAGCGGAAGGCATGAACGATCTCGTTCTCCACGCCGTCGCAGGGATGGATGGTCACCTTGTCGGCCAGGTCGTCCAGTTCATTCGATCCGGGGAGCCAGGCAGGCTGGTTCATCCCCAGCCCCCGGATGGTCTCAGCCTGGAGGTGGAATGGTGAAATGGGATCGTTCAGCCCATGCGGGTCGGTGCGCAGAAGCAGGAGTGCGTCGTTCCGGTCCGCGAAGAAGCGGAACAGCTTCCTTTCGCAGCCGTTCATGGCGTTGAAACCGCTGAAGATCCAGTGCCGTGCCACTGGGACTTTCAACTCGCCTTTTTCGGCCAGTTCGGCCACTTTGCGGCCAGCCATCCCCGGAGTGGCCTGTTTGCGGCCGTCCAGGCGGCGGCCGAGGTCGGCCAGGAGGACGGGGATCTTCTGGATGAATTCCTTGTAGGAGTGATGGTAGTCTCCCAGCCTGGTGAATTCTTCGTACTTCGCGAAATCGATCCCTTCGATCCGCCCGGCCTCGGTCAGGATCTCCTCCAGGGCGGCCAGGATTTTCTGCGCCCAGGGGAGGAAGGAGGCGAAATCGGCTATCTTGCGGCTCCCGTACATCCCGTCCTTGAATACGGCAACTGCGCTTTCATGGATTGCATGGGTTGCTTCCAGCTCGTCCAGGATCCGATGGCCAGGAAAGTTCAACTTGAAAAGCGACTCGAAAAAGGCCTCGATGGGAAACAGGGCCGGGGGAAAGAAATTACCGTCTATTCCCAAGGCAAACTCCTGGCGCAGGAAGAAACCGAAACGCCTGCTGGGAAAGACGACTGCCACGGATGAGAGGTCGCTGCCCTGACGGCTTTCGAGTACCCGGGCGCAGGTCCGCCTGACCAGATCCTCCTGAAGGCCGATCAGCTCGAGCATCGGACCTCCTCGACCTCGTTGCGGTCGATGTAGAAGAGGAAACCGCGGCATTTCCGGTTCGGAAATAGGGGGCCTACCGCTCCAAGGTATTCTTCCATCTGCAATCGGTATTTTTCAATTTTTTCCGATCCGGTCTTGAAGTCGATGACCAGGGCCTCGTCCGCGCCGACCTGCAGACGGTCGAGGCGCCGGTATTCCGGCACCGTTCCCGAATTGTTCACGATCTCCTTCTCAAGGTGGACTTCGCCGTCTTGGGAAAGGAGCGCAAAGACTTCATCGCGGCACAGGAAATCGGAAACGACTTCAATGTCGTTTATAGGCCAGCCGGCCTCCGCGGCCAGCTCGCGCACCCGGGCCTCCAGCCGCCCGGGATCGGATACTTCGCCGAGACGGGAGAGGAGGTCGTGGACGCGCTCGCCCCGCTTCGCCCCTTGGCGGTCGCGGCGTTGCTTCGCTTCGGCCTTTTTGAAGACCAGGTATTTGGATTGCCAGGAGCGGGTCAGCATTTTTTTGGAGGGTATGGCGGCCGGCCGCATCCCAGCCAAATGTTTCTTTTTTTTCTTTTCCAGTTCGCCGCGGATATAGGGTGCTGGTGGTCCTTCATTTGACCAATTCAGTAGCGGGTGGCGGCCCACGGCGTCGCTCGCCAGGAAGATCTTCTTGACCAGGCCGTTTGCGGCCATTTCCGGGGCCTTGATCCCCTTCCTGACCGCCATTGGGACGAACAGCGCCTCCTTGGCCCTTGTGAATGCCACGTAGAGGAGATTAAGCAGGTCAATGCTGCCCCGGATGTTCTCCTTCTCATATTTGGTTTTTTGGCCGGGATGAGCTTGGGCGATATCGCTATTGATATAAAACAACCCTTCACGGTCCCAGTGGAGGTTGTCGTCGCCTCTTCCGCCGCTGTCGTTGACCGGGATGATCACGGCTGGAAACTCGAGCCCCTTGGACTGGTGCATGGTCAGAACGTGGACGCCTGGAGTGTTTTCGGGGATGGTCACCGACGGGGTCTCATCGTCCTCGACCATCTTTTGCCACTGGCGGAGGAAGCCGGCGATGGAGCTGCCGCCGTCACGCTCAGCCCGGTGCAATGCATCGCCCAGGGCCAGGAAGAACGGCGTGTCGTCGCTGAAATTTTCATAGATGCTGAACACCTGGGTGATGTCGGAAAACAGGTCGTACGGGGGCAGGAAGCCGACCGACTGAAAGAACGGCTCGATCAGGCCTTTCCAGGTCTCCGGGAATCTATCCTGGAACAGCTTGTAGGATGGTCTTTGGCCTCCGATGAACATGTCATCCGAAAAAGCACTCATTTCCTCGCGAAAGGGAGCCTCGGCCGCTGCCCGGAATATCTCGCCGCTGACGAAGGAGAAGAAATTCAAGTCGTCCGGAGGATAGTCGAGGAAACGGAAGAAGGCGATGACCTCCGCGATCCTGGGGTTGGAACTCAGCATCAGCGACTGGTCGGAGATGCTGTCGATCTTTTTGCGGCCCAGGCGGCGGATGACGGCGCGGACCTGGTCGTTCTTGCGCACCAGCACGGCAATGTCCGAATATTCAAAATTGTGCTCGTCATGGAGCCGGCGGATGATGCTTTCCACCTCGTTCAGGTGATATGCACTTAAGGCGCCGCTGTCGTCTTCCTGGATTTCTGTTTCCCCCGCTTCTTCCTCGCTGTTCACTTCAGCCTCGACATGCAAGGACAGCTCCACGTAGCCGCCCTCCCTCTCCTTGCTTGAGGGGATATCTTGCTGCGAGTCCTTGAAGTTATTTCTGAGGGCTTGCTGAAGATCGTTTTCCGCCGCGATACGGGATATGTTCTCCGGGGCCCAGAAAGCGTTATTGAAGCCGACGATCTCACTTAGGCTGCGCCAGTTCATCCCCAGGGAAGAAGAGAAACCATTCCTGCTCAGATTGTCGATGGCTGGGACCTCCTCCCGGAGGCGGCTTTCCTCCATGAGTTCGCTGTTGCCGCCGCGCCAGCGGTAGACGGCCTGCTTGCGGTCGCCGACAATGAATAGCGATCCACTCTCTTTCCGCGACAGTACTTCGTCGATGAGCGGGGCCAGGGCCTTGAACTGCAGGTTCGAAGTGTCTTGGAACTCGTCAAAGAGAAAACTGCTGAAACGGTCCGAGAGTTTCAGGTAGAGATAGGGAAATGCCTCCTCGCTCCAGCGGGCGAAGAGCCGGGCCAGGATCTGACTGAACTCCTCCACGAACAGGGTCTTTTTGCCCTTGGCCCACTCGTCGCTGAAGTTTTCCAGGAACTCACGGTAGGGGAGGGTTTTGAAGGCGCTGAAGGCGAGGGCCGCTTCCTGCAGGGTTTGCTGGGCCGCCCGATAGGCGGCGGTGAAGCGTTCGCGATAATCCTCCGGGGCGTCCCTGATCACCAGCCCCCGCGAATCCTCCTTGCGGAAATAAGTGCTGCGGATAAAGGCCTCCAGCCTGGAAAGATCTTCGTCGCCGCCCAGGGTATCCGCGATATGGTCCAGCAGCGGTTGCTTCAGATAGGTCTTGCTGGCGTAGCCTCTTCCTTTTCCGCCGGGCTCCCTCTCGCGCAGCAGTGGGAGCAAGGGCCGCAGCGTTTCCCGAAAATTCCTCCAACTTGCGGCCATCCGTTGCCGCAGGTCACCGGCCGCCGCTTCTCCGCTCTCCTGCCGCAATGTTAGGCGGAACAGGGCGGTGACCTTTTCGATGATAGAGTTGTCGGTTTTCCAAGTGACCCTGGGGCTCATGCGCCTGAGGTCCTCCAGGAAATGCTTCAGCCGCTCCCAGTCGTCGTCGGCCAGGGCAGCCAGCATGGCCCGGCCGCGGGCGGCCATCTCGTCCCCGGCGTCGACGGCGATATCGTAGTCGGCGGGGAGCTCGAGGTCGGGGGAGACGGCCTTGACCATGGCACTCATCAGCGAGTCGATGGTCGTGACGTTGAAGTCGTCGTAGCTGGCCAGGATCAATTCGATCAGTTCGCCGGAAAGCTCGATGATTTTATCGGGAGCAAGCTTGGTCTCCCTGGACAGCAGGTCGAGAAACTCACTGTTTTCCTTGTCCAGGTCCTGCCCCTTTGAACTGAGAGCGAAGCGCTTCAGCTTCTCCACTATGCGCTCCTTCATCTCCTGGGCGGCCTTGACGGTGAAGGTGATGGCCAGGATAGAGCCCAGGGATTCTCTTTGTTGCCTTGAGTCCTTCGCTTTTTTGCTCGATCCGGCGAATGTCAGCAGCAGGCGGCCGAGATATTCCAGGGCCAGGCGGAAGGTTTTTCCCGAACCGGCCGAGGCTTCGAGTTTTAAAATGGATTTTTCCATGGAATTTCTTTCAAGTGATTATAGCATAAATGCCGCGGCATCGCCGGCCGGTTTAGCTTGATTTGCAATTGAAAATAATATAATATTGACAGCGAGGAATGATGACGCAACTTGAAAACGCCAGGAAAGGAACCATCACTGCGGAAATGAAGGCAGTCGCAGTCAGGGAATCTCTGGACAGCGGTGAGCTGCTGGCCGCTGTCGCTTCCGGACTGGTGGTAATCCCGGCCAACCGCAACCACAAGAACCTGCAGCCCATCGGCATCGGCAAGGGTTTGAGAACCAAGATCAACGCCAATATCGGCACTTCCGGTGATTTCAGCAAGCTTGATGATGAAGTGCGCAAACTGAAGATTGTTCTAGGCTGCGGCTGTGACACGGTGATGGACCTGAGCACCGGCGGCGATGTCACCGCCATCCGCCGCGCCCTTCTGGCTCAGTCATCCATTCCCTTCGGCAATGTGCCGGTCTACGAAATGATGGTCGAGGCTCCGCGCCAGGGCAAGACATTTGTTTCCCTGGAAATCCCGCAGATGCTCGAATATATCCGCCGCCAGGCCGAGGATGGGGTCGATTTCATGACCATCCATGCCGGTTTAACCCTGAAGGCGATTGAAAAACTTAAAAAAAAGCCGCGCCTGGCCGGCATCGTTTCTCGCGGCGGTTCCATGCTGACCGGCTGGATGTTGCACAACAAAAA
>SPCN01000298.1 GCA_004525465.1 Chrysiogenales bacterium
GCCGGCGGTCGGTTCGGCTCCTTCCAACCCCAGCAGCCCGCGGCCAAACCCGAACGGGGCTATCTGCAGGAATTCGAAATGAAGGAAGCGCTGGAAACCCAAGCCAGCGCGGTCCTTGAAAGCGGTCGCTCCGGATTCAGCCGGGTTTCCCGGCCCTTCGCAGCGGGCATCGACTTCGTCTTCAGTTCCATCCTGCCCCTGGAAATCAGCGCGCCGCTGATTTTCGCCGGTTACGGTATCAGTGAGAAGAGTATTTCCTACGACGACCTGGCCGCTATCGATGTCAAAGACAAGATCGTCCTGATCCTTTCCGGGGCCCCGGGCCAAGACGATGCCGCGTCCCCTTTCCAGAAAAAAGGGATCAAGGAAAAATACTTCCCGTCCCGGCCCAGCCGCCACGGCGGCATCGACTATACCAAGGCCGCGGCCATCATCAGGCGCGGCGCCCTGGCCGTGCTGCTGGCCAAGGATTCGCTCGACGAAAACGGCGACATACACGGCGAGATCCTCGCCCGGCAGCAGGTCAGCGACGACAAGCCCATCCTGCCCGATTCCCGCAAAAAACTGCTCATTCCCGGCAGCAAAGCCTTCCCCTGGGAAGGTCGTAGCATCATCAACATCTCCCGGGAAATGGCCGATGCCATCCTGGAAACCGCAAACGAAACGGTCGAAAGCCTGCAGAATAAAATCACTTCCAGATACAAACCGCACTCCATCCGCCTGCCCGGCAGCAGCCTGCGCCTCAGTAACCAGGTGCGCTACCAGCTGCTCAAGAGCGCCAACGTCATCGCCTTTATCGAAGGCAGCGACCCGCAATTAAAGGAGCAGGCGCTGATCATCGGTGGCCACCTCGACCACCTGGGGCGCCGCGGTGAATATATCTACAACGGTGCCGAGGACAACGCTTCGGGCGCCTGCGGCGTCCTGGCCATCGCCCGCGCTCTGGCCCTCAATCCGCAAAAGCCCAAGCGCAGCATTGTTTTCTGTTTATGGACCGGCGAGGAGGAGGGCCTGCTGGGTTCACGCTATTACGTGGAGCATCCGGTATTCTCCATGGACAACACCATGGCCTATCTCAACCTGGACATGATCGCCAATTCCTGGGACGAAAAGGGGCTGCAGCGGATGCTGCGCATGCTCAACGTCAAGGAAGGCGAGGAACTGCTCAAAAAGATCAAGCCCGAAAACTTCCTGCCCCTGTCCTTCTCGGCCGAGGCGCCTGAGCTGAAAAGCTCCCTGCGGGAAGCCAACCTCAGCGTGGGCTTCGATGTTCTCTACCGCGAGACAGCACAGAACATAAACCGCATGGGCGGCGGCAGCGACCACTCCTCATTCGCCATGGCCGGCAAACCCTGGGCCTTCTTCATGACCGGCATGAGCGAAATCTACCACACCCCGGCCGACAGCATGGAAAAATTCAACGGCGCAACCATGGAAAAGGTGAGTCGCCTGATCTACCTGGCCGCTTTTTTATTGGCCGACAAATAAAAAAAACTATTTACTGACCCTTTCGATATACGACCCGTCGCGGGTGTCTATTTTGACGATATTGCCTGGTTCAATAAAGGGAGGAACCGTCACTTCCAGTCCGCTTTCCAATTTGGCCGGTTTATAAGAAGCCTGGACGGTCGAGCCCTTCATGTTTTTTGCGGTTTCCGACACCAGGAATTCCATGGACAGGGGCGGAACGATATTAATCGGCTTGCCCTGGAAAAATTCCATCTGATAGGGTTCATTTTCCTTCAGGTAAAAGACATTGTCACCGACAAATTCCTTGTCCAGGCTTATCTGGTCGTAAGTGGCATTGTCCATGAAAATGAAATGCTCGCCATCTTTATAGGAATAGCTGACTTCCTTGGAATCCAGGGTCACCTTTTCCACGCGGTCGGAAGAACCGAAGCGGAACGGAGAGCGAATATTGCTCTCCAGGTCGCGCATCTTTACGTGAATGGTCGACTTGTAGCGCCCGGGGGTGACATGGTCCATCTCCTCGACGCGGTACAGTTTATTGTCCATAAAAATGATCATTCCCCTTCTGATCTGGGTGGCATTAATCATATAATCCTCCGCTGATTAACTCATTGATTTGGGTGCGATCGTTGCTGCGGGCGTAGAAAAGCCGGGCGTTGTCCTGATGCAGGAAAAAATACCCGGCCACGGAATTGCCGGCACTGAACTTGCGGCCGTGGCTTTGGCCGTTCTGAAAAACAAAATGGAATTTTTTTTCCAAGAACTTTTGGAAATCGGCGTAAAAGCGTGAGCAATCAGCGCCTGTATCCCAATGGGCCTCCCAGAGCAGCAGCCGGGAATCGCCTTGGCGATAGAGCGAAAACAGGTCCCCCCCCCAACCGGCCGCCGCGTCGGCTATCTCGGGGCCGTTTTTGAGCAATACGTTCAAAAAGTATTCGCCGATGACGCCGGAATGGACCAACTCTCCCCGGCTCGGGCGGAAGCCGGTGAATACAGTCTGGGGGTTTTCCCCGGCCAGATATTTCTGCGGGTGCAGGATCTGCTCCGAGGAGAGCGGCTTGCGTTTCAATACCTGGTTCAGCCCCTTCCACTTCTTTTCTTTGAAGATCGCCCGGCTGAACTTCATGCCTTCCAGGTAGGGCATGAGCAGCTGGTATTTGATGATATCCGGGGCGGACATCAGCGAAGAAGCTCCGGCCAGGGCCGAAAAAGAGAGGACGTTTTCCGGACTGAAGGCAGCGCCGATCAATTCCGGATCGAAGCCGAGCTGGCGGATCATGAGCAGGGTGGCGTCGCCCTCAACCGCGGCCAAAACCGCCAGCTTGCGGTCATCGAAGTCGGAAAGGTCGCCCAACAGCGCGGCGAATTGGAAATGCTGGTCCTGGATGGCGTGGCGCAACTCGTGGACCAGGGCCGACGCATTGAGCATGCCGACATCACGGAACTCCTCCACAGCCAGCAGTTCCTTGGTCTTCTCATTGTACATGCCGCCGATGTTTTCCAGGATAATCGTTTTGCGCAAAGATTTGAGCGCGATCTTCTCGGAAGTAAATCCCATCAGCCAGATGACCTCTTCCTCTTTGCCGGCCAGTTCGTCGGGGTAATTGCTTTCAAAAAGGCGCTCGATGTAATTTTTTATTTGGGCGCGGTTCAGGTACTTGACCGGGACATCACGCTTGAATTCAAGCCGGCCGATCTCCACGACCGATTTTTTCAAGTTTTCCAGCTCGCTGGGGGCCGCGGCCAGGACTGCCAGGCAGAAAAAAACAACCAGTATGATCAGGAAATAACGGATTTTCATCTCCTAGTTTATAACACATTCCCGGCCCCACGTAAATATTCCC
>SPCN01000176.1 GCA_004525465.1 Chrysiogenales bacterium
CCTTTTTCAACCCGGTTCAGGAAAATCAACACTCCCCAGTAAAGGCCGTCCTTTTTTTTGCCTTGGCCATCAGAAATAGTCAGACTGTGATCGCGATCGGAATTCACGACGATCCGGCCATTCCGACTTTTGATCGACATGAGGCCGGTTTCGCTGACGCCATGATGCCGCTGGCAGGAATGAACAGGCTCGAACGCGGGAAAAGCCCAAGCCGTGAAAAAAACAGCCCCTGCGCTTGCTGTCGCCGATTGCCGGCAGGCTTCGGCGGCGCGGCCTTTCAGAGAAAGGCTTGCATCTTCCACCGCCGTCACCTTGCCACTGAACATCTTCGCCGTCGGGCTTTCAGCTGCCCGGACCAGGAAGACCGTCAGCAGCCATACAGCCAATAGAATGATCGCTTGGCGTTTCATGGGATGCACTCGCTTATTCCTGGTCGATCAGTTGCTGCAGGAATTTCGCAGCTTCATCGCTGTCGGATTGGCCGATCCAGAAAATCGCTTTTTTCTTCAGCTCGGCATTCTTTTCAGCGCGGGCAATGGCCAATAGGTGTTTCAGCGCCGCCGGGCTGTCATTTTGGCTCAGGCTGAAAAGGATCTTTTCCTTGACGGTAAAATTCTCATTGCCGTCGTACAGTGCCTTGAGCATGTCGGCGTTGGCCGCGCCCCCTTTCTGGCCGATCCAGAACACCGCTTCGCCTTTCAAACGATCCACGGAATTTCCGGTGGCGATCTCTTTGAGAAAAGCCATACCCTGATCACCATCCAGCTGTCCCAGGGAAAAAATGATCTTCCTTTTCAATTCGGCGTCGGTATTGGCCTTGTACATCTCCATCAGGGCTGCGGCAGCCCGCTTGTCAGCTGATTGCCCGATCCAGAACACCGCTTTTTCCCGCAGCTCCAGGTCGGGGTCGCTCTTGGCGATATCCAGCAGCTTGCGGAAACTCAATTCGCTTTCGTTCTGTGAAAACGCGAACAGGATCTTCTCCCTGAGTTTGCGATCAAGGCTATCGGAATAGAGCTCGAGCAGGATGCCCAGCCCCGCGCCATTCTGCCCCAGCCAGAACACGGCCTGCTCACGCACATAGGGGTCCTGGTCCCTGCGGGCGATCTCGCCGAGCAGGGGCGGCACCGAAGGGTCGTCGTGCTGGCTCAAAACAAAAACCGCCTTGGCACGGATGTTCTTGTCCTTGTTCTCCTTGACGATCTTTTTCAGAATGGGCAGGGCTTTATCCTTGTTCATTTGCATCAAGGCATCCAGGGCCACCAGCTTGACATTTATATCGGAGCCGTTTTCGGCCTCGGCGCCATGGGTAATGTACTTTTTGTACTGGACTTTGCCCGCCTTGACCAGGTTCTCGGCCACTTCGATGCGCAGCATGCGGGCATCGCTGGCCCAATTGCTGTCTTTGAAGCGCTTCAACAGCATCTCGAGCTTGATCATGGCCTGTTCACGCATGGCGGTCTGCATGTCAGCACTGCCGATTTCTTTGGCCGCCTGGTTCAGGCTGTAGGCCAGCCAATAATAAGGTTCGGCTTCCCATTGGCTCTGAGGGAAAAGGGTGCTGAAATTCTTCCATTGCTCGACCGCGGCATTCCAATCCTTTTTGTGAATGGCGTTTTTGCCCGCTTGGAACAATTTATCGGCCTTCTCACCGGCAGCCTGCCCCGTCGTCTGGGCCGTAAGCGGACCGATCGCCATAATCAGAACTATCAGGACCAAAAAAAACAGTTTTTTTAAATTTTTCATATTGTGCCTCCTTGGATTTGCACGGTTTTTCGATCTGCAAACTTAAAAACCTTCATTTTCATGGGAATGCCTTTTTCCTGTATCAAAGTACCGACCAGCCGGGTATGCTCGGAATCGGAACGGTCAAGGTGAGCGATCTCGAGCAAGACCAGCTCGATGTCATCCAACAAGCGGAGCAGCGATGAATCCCTGTTCCTGTCGGCGCGCAGGCGTAAAAGACGCAAGTTGCCCAGCAGCAGCCTTATCCGCACCTGGCCGGTCGTGTTGCTGCCGTCCTGGCCCGGGGCATTGCTGAATTCAGACAGGACAGGCTGCAGCGCGGCGAAATAATCCCGGGTCGAATACATGAATGGCGTATCAAGCGGGGCAGTCGTTTCCGTCCTGGCGGGAAAAAAGTTCAAACGGGCGAACGCAACACCCAAAATGAAAAAGGCCAGGAACCCCGCCGTTATCAATAGCCAGCGCGGTGAGCGCATCCAAAAAAACTGCCGGCGCGCTGCCGGACTGAGCGCGGCGGCGATCTGGAGCCACGATTTGTCGAAATCAACGCCCGCTATGGGTGCGGCAGCCTTTTGCATCAGGCTGCCGATTTCAATTATTTCTTCAAAGCGGGCGCTGCAGGCGGGACAGGCACGCAGATGCCTGTCAAATCCCGCTTTTTCCGGTTCAGCCAATTGGCCATCCTGATAAACGAACATAAGATCTTTGAATTTTTTGCATTTCATTTTCATCCCCCCATAGATGCGGACAATTCTTTTTTCAACTGTCCCAAAGCCCTGAAGAGCTGTTTTTTGACGCTGCCCTGGCTGCAGCCCAAGGCAACGGCGATCTCGCCGATCTTCAGCTGCTGGTAATGGCGCAGCACCACCACCATGCGTTTGCGTTCTGTAAGCCGTTCCAAGCCCCGCCGCACCAGTCTGGCCGATTCATTGCGGACATATTCGCTTTCCGGCGTACCGGCCCCTTCATTACCAACGGCAGCCGCCAGCTTTGTGCTTAATTCAACCTTGCTTTCATGGCGGCGGCGGCGAAAATGGTCCAGGGCGCAGTTAACGGCAATGCGGTACAACCAGGTTGCGAAATATGAATTTTCGTTCAATTGACATTTCTGCAGTGACTGAAAAGCCTTGATGAAAGTATCCTGCAAAATGTCCTCGGCGTCGGCGACATTGCCTGCATAACGGTAGGCCAAAGAATAAATGCGGCTGCGGTTGCGTTCATAAAGTTCATGCATGGCGCCGCGGTCGCCCGCTTTGGCCAAAACCACCCAATCAACTTCATTGCTGTTCATTTGCAACATACCCCTTTGACGGCTATTATACCGCTTTGGTTGACCGGGATAATAAAAAATCTTTGGATTAAAAAAATGCGGGGATCGAAAAAAATAAAAACAAAAAAAAAGGGATGGCCCCTGAGGGACCATCCCCTTGATTTTCGGTTACCTGTTTAGTCTGTGATTAAAACAGCAGGTAAGCTTGAGCCTACCAGCGGTTGCCACCGAAGCGGTCGCGGTCGCGGCTGCCGCCTTCGGTTTTAGGCTTGGCTTCGTTCACTTTCATGGGCCGGCCCTTCAGTTCTTTTCCGTTCAGGGCCTTGATGCCCGCTTCTGCTTCTGCCTTTTCGGGCATTTCGACAAAACCAAAACCTCTCGGTTTATTGGTGAATTTGTCCTTGATGATGGTCGCTGAAGCCACCTGGCCGAATTCCTCAAAAGCCTTGCGTAAATCTTCTTCCTGGATCTCCCAGGGTAAGTTACCGACGTAAATGTTCATAAAATCCTCCGATATGAGTTTGTTATTTGTGAACATTCAGCTTCAAATTTCATCCGGTTTTCCAAACCCTAAAAATATGGAAATCTCGACTTCAGCGATGACGTGAGGTTTTATCCATCTCTTGCGGGGATTTTCGGCAAACCAACAAAATTTCTAAAACTTGATACATTCACCAACTCTATCAAGCGTATTATAAAACAAATTAAAGGCAAATGCAATAGAAAAAAAAGAAATTATTTTTTTGGACCCTGATTCAGGAAATTCGGTAAACCCGATGAAGCTGCAGCCCCAGCCGGACATCGGCGATGCCCTGAAGCGAGCAGGCCCTGAAAAAGGCGAACGTGCGGCGGAAGCGGTCGCGGTCATGGCGCTCGGGCTGGAGGATGATCGGCGCCGGGCTGCGCCCGCGGATTTTTTTCAATACCGTCATGTCCAGGGCCGGGGTGACCAGCAGCTTGATCTCACTGATCCGCGCCCAAAGCCGCGGATGCACCCGGTAGGCGGCAGCATCCTTGGGCGAGACCGTCCACCAGTCAAACGGCAGGTCCTGAAAATGCAGGCCATTGGTTTCCACGGCCACAAAATAATGTTTGCGGCGCAGAACCTTTGCCAGTTCTTTTAAATCCTGCTCCAGGGGTTCGCCGCCGCTGATAACCAGGCGCGCCCCGGGGTAGGCAACCTGCAAAAGGTCCACAGCCGCCTCGATCTCGGCCGGAGACATATCCCTGCCTCCCTGCCAGGCGCCGCGGGTATCGCAATAGGGGCAGCGCAGGGAACAGCCGGCCATGCGGATAAATATCGCGGAAACACCGCTGTTCAGGCCCTCACCCTGGGCCGACCAGAAAATCTCATTGATCTTCGGCATAAGCGGCCCCGGCATCGTCGGATTCCCAAACCATGACCTTAATGACCGGGTATTTCAATTTGATCTGCTCGAAAAAATGCCTGGCCAGGTTTTCGGCCGAAGGCGAAAATTCGTACAGTTCGTTCAGCACTTTGTGGTCCGGGACCAGGCCGCGCAGATATTCCTTGATGGCAGAAAAATCGATTGAAATACCCGACTTGTCCAATTCGTTGGTTTGGAAATGGACCTCAATCTCGAAGGTATGGCCGTGCATTTTTTCACATTTGCCCCGGTAATGCTCAAGGTAATGGGCCGCGGAAAATTTTTGTCTGACCACCAGGTCCCAGCTCATGTTTTTCCCTCCTTTTGCAGGCGCGCCAGCAAGGGGTCCTGCCGCCCCAGCTCGGCGAAGGCGCGGGCCCGGATGTCACAGGCTGGGCAGCGGCCGCAGGGAAGTTCGGCGCCGCGGTAGCAGGAGATCGAATATGCGTAATCAGCACCCAGCTCAATTCCCATAGCGATGATTTCTTTTTTGCTCAAGGCGATCAGTGGCGTATGTACCTTGAATCCACGCCCGCTCTTGCCGGCCGCAGTGCCCTGGTTGATGGCCGCCGCCATTTTCCGGCTGAACTGAACCGTGGTGTCAGGGTAATCGGGGCTATCGATGGCGTTGAACCCGGTGACCAGGTTGCGGCTGGCATGCGATTCGGCGCAGGCGGCGGCCAGGGCCAGAAAAATGCCGTTGCGGAAAGGGACGTATGTCGACGGCACACCTGGTTCCTTGCGGGAGGCGGCCAGGGATTCGGGAATGGA
>SPCN01000481.1 GCA_004525465.1 Chrysiogenales bacterium
ACTCAGCGCCATCAGCGGAGCAAGCACTTTGTCCCAAGCTTTCGCGCTTTGGATCTTCTCAATATTTTGTCGTTCGGCCAACAACCCCGGATGCCGCCGTTCCGCCCAAATGCGCCCCCCTATGGCGGCGGCAACGAACAGCAGTGAATAGACCCACGCCTGCCACCAACCGAAATCCCCTGCGCATACCAATAGAACCAGTGGTATTGAGAGATACACCACAACTAAACCGATCCACTGGCGAGGGGACGCTGTTTGAACCGCCTTTTGATTAACCTTCTTCGCTGACATACCCTTCCCCAAAATCACGTGATTTTTATTGAGCGCCCAACATCGCTAATCAGCCGCGCGGCTTTTTGCGTCGGCTGAATTAGTCTTGTTATATTGTCAATTTAAAAATACCCGTATTTCCTTGTTCTAAAAATAAAGAAAAAAAAGTAAATAGCCCAAACGAAGTCTCCAAATACAACTGCAGCTGCAAAATCCGTGGCAATTGAACCCAGCCATAAATAGATAACGAAGAAAAAAAAGGCTATTTTCCCAATTGCGCCAATTGTAACAAAAAACCTAAATTTATGGTTTGCAAACGCAACAATGCCGTAACCTATACCTGCCGCTATTACTACAAACCACCATGTTTTATTGGCAATTATCTTTGCCTCAGGGGTAATCAAGTTGAAAAAGAGTGAATTGAAGAGTTGAAGATTAAAGAAAGCTAAAGATCCGAAAAATATATTCCATATTGCCCCAATTAGAAGCGGAATGAAATATTTTGATCTTTTTTCTTTAATACTTAAATCGATTGAATCCATTATTTTTGATTTCACATAACGCCCGAACGATTGGTTCGGCCGCGCGAATCATCGCGCAGGCTGCCGCCATTGCATCATTTTTTAAAACCCCTTCCAGCATATCTCCTTCTTCAATAATGATTTTTTAATATCACAAAGTCAGTTTATTTTCAACGCTTTGAAATTCAAACCGGCAATTGTTTTCCGGGCCGGGGTGTGATAATTTACAGCCATGAAAAACAATCACTTCGCCCTGATCATGGCCGGCGGACAGGGGACGCGCTTCTGGCCATGGAGCACCTCGGAAAAACCCAAACAGTTCCTTTCGGTGGTCGGTAAAGAGCCGTTGATCACCCAGACATACGGGCGTTTGCTGAAATTCATCGCCAAAAAAAATATCTTTGTGATCGCCGACGGCAAATACCTGCCGGCCGTGCGCGCCTGCCTGCCGGGGTTCTCCCGCCGCAATTTCATAGCCGAGCCGGCCCCGCGCAACACGGCGCCCGCCCTGATCCAGGCCAATATCGTCCTTTCCCGAATCGGTCCCGGCGCCAACCTGCTGGTGGTTCCTGCCGATCACTATATCGCCGACGAAAAGGCCTTTGCCAGCCAGTTGACCGCCGCGCTCCATTATGCTCAAAACCGCTGCGTCGTTACCGCCGGCATCAAACCCTCCGAGCCCCACACAGGCTACGGCTATATCCAGTTTTCCGCAGAAAAGGTCAAAGCAAGCGGATTTTTCCCGATCAAACAATTCAAAGAGAAGCCCGATCACAAAACAGCACTGAAATATATGAAAAGCGGGAATTTCTTCTGGAATTCAGGCATGTTCATCTATAAACTGACGTTTTTCAGGGAATTTTTAAAGAAATACGCCACATACTACAGCGCTCAGTACGATAAGCTGGAAAAAGCGTACGCCAATAGCACGCTTTTCGAAAAAATCTACAAAGCGGTCAAGCCGGAATCCATCGATTACGCGCTGATGGAAAAACTGGAGGAAGCGGTCATGTTCAAGGCCGCTTTTTCCTGGAACGATGTCGGCTCCTGGTCCTCGGTCTATGACATGAATGAAAAAGACGGTAAAAAAAATGTCTGCCGCGGCCGCGGCCTGGCCATTGACACCCGTCATTCGCTGCTTTTTTCCGATGTTGATAAGCCCATGGCGGTCATCGGCCTGGACAAGGTCGCCGTGATCAATACCGAAAACGGCATCTTGATCGCGCCGATCAGCCA
>SPCN01000483.1 GCA_004525465.1 Chrysiogenales bacterium
CGTTGGTGTCCAGCATGGACAGGTGGTACCGCGTGTGCGACCGTGCGGGCAGGTCGTAGTCCACCCACGAGGTCGTTCCGGCCGGCACCAGCATGACCGGGATGCCATCTTTCCAGACGATGTAGTAGGCCACACTGACCCCACCGGGGGCCGTCCATGAGACCGTCACATCGTTGGTGTTCAACACCGCATTCGGGCTGACCGGTGCCGCCGGGATCGGACCGGAGGGGGCGTCGGACTTGACGATCATCGGCCAGTGAGCGGTAACGCTCGCCGTGCCGTCGTCGGCCGTGACCGTCGCCAGGTGCACGCCTTCGTCGGCGCCGGACGGGGTCCAGTTGATCTCCCGCGTCGCCGGCGTGTATGTGGCGCCCGCCGGCAGGCCGGTGACGGTGATCGTCAACGCATCGTCGTCCGGATCCATGATGAGCAGATCATTGTGCATCTGTTCGCCCGCATGCACCACGTGTTTCAGCAACGGCTTGATGACCGGCGCGTGGTTCGGCTCCGACTGGTGCGGGTCGATCTGACTGGGGTCCCACAGCAGGGCCAGCGTGTACGCGCCGTACAAGCCCTTGCGGGCCTGCTCCATGTAATCCGGCGGCGTACCCGGCTCGTAGCCGTAGTACTTGTTCACGTCGGAAAGAAACTGCGACATGATCGACATCGCCGAGGCCGTGGATGCGGCCTCGTTGTGGTTGTTGAACCCCAGCAACGACCCGGTGGCCATGGGCGCCTGGGCCGTGTAGGTCTTCGTCCCTGAATCCCAACTCAACGGGATGTACCCGGCCATAAGTCGTCGCCGGATGTAGTTGGTGACACACGTCTGGCGGTCGTTGTCGCCGCGGATCCTGCGGATGTAATCCAGCACGTGCAGGCGTCCGGAGAATGGCGACTCGTAGCCGCTCATCTCGACCAGTTCCACGCGGCACTCGGCGTTGGCCATGCCGCTGGACTGCAGGTCAACCAGCCTGCTGCCGGTCGGGCCGGTGAAGTACCGGTCGCCGTCGCCTTGGTACTCGTTGGGTCCGGTCCAGTACCCGTTGTCAGTCAACAAGGCTTCGGCCCGGAGCGGGGCTTTCACATTCGGGTGCCCGGGCGTGTCGATGGCCGGATCGGTGGCCGCTTCGTACCACGCCACGCCCTGGTCGGGGAACGGGTTCCAGTAGTAGCCGCCTTCCTGCAGATCGTTGACCGAAGCCATGTCCCCGCCGCTGACGCCGAAGTATGGCGAAGCGTAGGTCGGCATGGCCGCGGCGATGGTCCCGAAAGCCAACTCGTAGCCATGGCACCAGTGGGTGTCGCCGCCGCCGATGGTGAAGGAGTAGTTGGCCCTCACCTGCAGGATGTTCTTGGCGATCTCGGCCAGCCCGTCACGAATGCGGATTTCCTCGATCGGCGTCATGCCGGCGGGGTCGTGCACGCTGCGGTAGCAGGAGGCCAGCAGGTCGTAGGCCACGCCGGCATCGGCGAACTGCTGGAGCGTCTGACCCAGTTCGCTCAAGTAATCCTTACATGGCGTAGCCGAATTAATGTCCACCTCGTTTCCGACAGGCACCAATCGGGCCATACGCAGCAAACGTTCTTTGGCCAGCGCGGCCAGTACCGGCTGAGCCCCGGGGCCATCGATGGCCGTGGCGAACGCGTTGGACAAGCTCACCGAGGCCATGCCTGCCCCGGATCGCCAGCCGCCACGGACGTCGGTGTAGACCGTACCGGACGATTGGTAGTAGCTGTTCTTGAACGTGTTGTACGACACAGTGAACGGCTGGATGGTCGTCAACTTGGTCTGGATCTCAGCCTTCTCGCCGGCGTCGGCCCAGAGGATGAACCCATGCGTCTCGGACGCGCCGGGGATGCCGGGGTTCATCACGATGGTCCGAGAGGCGATGGCGCCGGTGGGGCCGTTGCGGAACTCAAGCACCACGGGCGTGTCGTTGCCGGCGATGACCTCCGACGCCACGAGCCGCGTGGAGCCGAACTGCTGCCATCCGCCGCCGTCGATCTGGTACTCGAC
>SPCN01000194.1 GCA_004525465.1 Chrysiogenales bacterium
ATTGGCTGCTGCGGCAAGGTCAACAGCCTCATCTGCATGTAAAAGCAGACCGCTGAACAAAAACAGCCAAATGGCGCCATTCAGGATCCAAATGTTTCTCATTTTCACAGTATACCTCCAGCAGGATTTACCATTGCTTCAGATAGATTAAACGAAAGCAAGCGCGGGAATGTTGCATGTAATAAATTTCTGGTTGAATTTAGTGCCGATCGACCGCGGCCTTTCTTTACGTATTTAAAACAATCGTTTTTGCGGGGGCGGCAATTTTTTTTTGAAATAGCGAAAGGCTTTCTCGGTGGCCAGGCGGCCGCGCGGAGTGATTTGCAGGAACCCCTCCTGGATCAGGTAGGGTTCGTAGATATCCTCCAGGGTGTTTTTCTCTTCCTGCACTGATGTAGATAGGGTAGAAATTCCGACCGGGCCGCCATGGAAATTGTCAATAATGGTTAAAAGGATTTTGCGGTCCACTTCGTCAAAACCGGCTTCGTCGACTTCCAGGGCCAGGAACGCACACTCGGCAACGGCCAGGTCAATGACCGTCTTACCCTGAATTTGGGCAAAATCGCGCAAACGGCGCAGCAGCCGGTTGGCAATGCGCGGAGTGCCGCGTGATCTCCGGGCCACAGCCGCGGTCGCTGCGGCATCGATGCGGATACCGAGGATGGCGGCGCTGCGGCGGATGATCTCGGACAAATCGTCATGGTTATAAAAATCGAGGTGGAAAGTGATGCCAAAACGGTTGCGCAGCGGATTGGAGAGGAGACCGGCCCGGGTGGTAGCGCCAACCAATGTGAAGGGTTTGATATCCAAGGATAAGATTTTAGCTCCCGGCCCCTGGCCGATCAATATATCGATTTTAAAATCTTCCATGGCCTTGTAGAGAATTTCCTCCAAAGCCGTGCGCAGGCGGTGAATCTCGTCGATGAATAACACTTCGTGCATTTCCATATCGCTCAGGATGGCGATAATATCGCCTTTCTTTTCCAGGACCGGGCCCGAAGTGCATTTGATCCCCGCCCCCATTTCGGCGGCCGCGATATGGGCCAGAGTGGTTTTGCCCAAGCCGGGCGGACCGTGCAGCAGCACATGATCGAGCGCTTCGCCGCGCTGGCGCGCCCCCTTGATATAGGTTTTCAAATTGGCTATTTTCTGTTCCTGGCCGACAAATTCCAGCAGCAGGGCCGGACGCAGGTTCTGTTCAAGCCCGATTTCGTCGCTTTTTTCAACCGGGTTGGTGATGTTTTCCGGATTCATGACTTCATCTTTTTCATGATAATTTTGAAGAGTACTTCAAAACCGGCCGTGGGCGGATTTTCTTTCAATATGCGGTTGACGGTTTCCCTGGCACCCTTGAGCGGGTAACCAAGATTGGCCAGGCCGGATATCAGGTCGGAGCGCAGCTGGGTGTTTGCATCCGGAATTTCATTTTGGAATTCGAGCTTTCCGGTCAATTCCAGGATGAGACGCTGGGCTGTTTTCTTGCCGATACCAGGTATGGAACTGATCCCGGCCACATCGGCACCGGCGATGGCGGCGATCCATTCGTCTGCGGCCATGGCCGAAATGCAGGACATGGCGATTTTGGGACCGATGCCAGAAACTGAAATCAACTTTTCAAAAAGGGCTTTTTCCCTGGACTGCGGGAAACCATAGAGCACCACATCCTCATCCTTTATTTTTAAAATCGTATGCAAAATAACATCCTGGTTTTCCCGCAACTGCGGATAAGCTGAAACCGGGACAACAAGCTGCAGGATGATCCCCGCTCCGGTATCGACAGCGACCATTCCGGGCGCGGAGGTGAAGATTTTGCCACGCACAATCGCGATCATCTGTGGTTCACCCCATGGCAGTAAGCCACGGCCAGGGCGTCACTTTCATCCATGCCGAGTTTTCTGCCCTTGATATTCAAGACCAGGGCTGCCATTTTTGCCACTTGCTCCTTGTCGGCGTTGCCGTAGCCGGTCAGGGCCAGCTTAATTTGCCGCGGCGCGTACAAGCTCAACGGCAGGCGCCGGTTCAGCAGCGCGGCCAGGGCCACACCGCGCACCATTGACAGCAGGGACATGGAACGGATATTTTTCCCGAGAAACCCCTCCTCCATGGCGGCCTGATCCACGGGGAAAGCGGCGGTCAGCTTTTCCAAGCGGTCCCAAAGTTCCTGCATACGCAAAACAAAATCCTTGTCCTTCAGTTTGATGGTTTCGGAATGGATATGGGCAAAATGCCCTTTCTCTTTTCTCAGGATGCCTATGCCGAAGCTGAGCGAACCGGGATCCAAACCCAGAATCAGCATTATCCCTGGTTGAATTTTTCTATTTCCTCATCCGCGATGTCAAAATTGGCCCAGACATTCTGGATGTCATCCAGTTCTTCCAGCTTGTCGTACAGTTTGAGCATCTGCTCGGCCTGTTTGCCCTCCAGCTTGATGTAGGTGGAAGGAACCTTGGAAATTTCGGCTGATTCAATGGCAATATTCTTGGCTTTCAGGGCATCTTGGACCTTGTCGAAATCCTCGGTTAAGGTGGTGATCTCATAGAAATTCCCTTCCTTGACCATGTCCTCGGCACCGCTCTCCAAAACGATCTCCATCAATTCATCTTCGCCGCTGGCCGATTGCGGAACCAGGATCACGCCTTTGCGCGCGAACATCCAGGAGACACAGCCCTGCTCGCCCAGATTACCGTTGTATTTGCTGAATACGTGGCGCACCTCGGATACTGTGCGGTTTTTATTGTCGGTCATGGCCTCGGCCAGAATGGCTATACCTCCGGGACCGTACCCCTCGTAGCCGATCTCCTCATAATTAACCCCTTCCAACTCACCGGTGCCTCGCTGGATGGCCTTCTTGATATTGTCACTGGGCATATTGACCGCCTTGGCTCCATCAATGGCATGGCGCAAGCGCGAATTGGATTCCGGATCGCCGCCACCGGAACGGGCGGCAATGGTCATTTCCCGAATGAAGCGGGTAAATATTTTACCTCTTTTGGCATCGGTTGCGGCTTTCTTATGTTTAATCGAACTCCATTTTGAATGGCCTGACATGGTTATCTCCTTAATTTTATTTTTTTTGATTCCTGGGCCAGATTGGTGTTCTTGAATTTGCCTCGGGCCTGAGCCAGCATCTTTTCCAGCATGGAATCGGAATACTTGGGATCGAAATGGAACAGGAACAGCCGTTTGACCCCGCATTTTTCAGCGTTGCGCGCCGCCATGGAGACCGTGCTGTGTCCAAAGCCTTTTCTGGGATTGGCGCTGGCAAAATATTCACGGTCGAAATACTGCGAATCGTGGATCAGCAAGTCGGCCCCGGCAATGAAAGCGCTGATGCGCTCATCAAACCCGTCGGGGCTTTCGACGTCGGTGGCATAGACCAGGCACCGACCTCCTTGGGTGATCCGGTAAATAAACACGCCCAGAAGCGGGTGCGAATTATGCAGGACATAGGAGACTTCGATGTCATTTTCCAAGTGGATGGCAATGGCTTCCGGCCCGGCGGTCAGCGGGCGGAAACTGAGGCGGGCTTTGATGCCCTGCAGGGTGATCGGCGAATAAGGCGGCAGGAAAAGCGCTTCAAGCACTTGGCGGGAATTGATCCCTGGAATATCCGGGCAATGAATGACGATCTCGGCTCCGGGATTGAACATGGGGGCGAAAAAAGGCAGGCCCATGATATGATCGCTATGCAAGTGGGTCAGAAAGATGTGGACCTTTTGTCCCGCTCGCAACCGGCTGTTCAGGTAGCGCCCTGACTGGATAATGCCGGTACCGGCGTCGAAAATGACCGGTTGGCCGCCGATTTCAAGCAACAGAGAAGAGGTGTTGCCGCCGTAGCGCTGAGTATTTTTGCCGGGAACGGGGTAACTGCCGCGCACGCCGAAAAATGTCAGGGAAAATTCGTCTTTCATAATTGATAGTTTTCCAGGACTTTGTATACGCAAAATTCACCACACATGGAACAGGCATCGGTTCGCGATCCGCGCCTCTCCCTGACTTGTTTGAATTTTTCGGGATCGATACACAACTTTTCCTGCTCGGACCAATCCAGGCGACGACGTGCGTCGGCCATGCGCCGGTCCCAGTCCAGGGCGCCGCTCAAACCCTTGGCGATATCGGCGACATGGGCGGCAATGCGCGAAGCCATGATCCCTTCGCGGACATCCTGCTCTGCGGGCAGGCCCAGGTGTTCGGCCGGCGTGACATAACACAAAAAATCGGCGCCGGCGGCGCCGGCCACGGCGCTGCCGATGGCGGCCGTGATGTGGTCATAGCCGGGGGCCACGTCGGTGACCACCGGGCCCAGGACATAGAAGGGCGCGCCGGCACAAACCTCTTTCTGCAAGTGGATGTTCATCCTTACCTGCTGGAGAGGCAAATGCCCGGGACCTTCGACCATGACCTGCACCCCGGCCCGGCGCGAACGCTGAACCAGCTCACCCAGGGTCAACAGCTCCTCAAGCTGGGCCCAGTCGCTGCCGTCGGCCAGGGCGCCCGGCCGCAGCCCATCGCCTAATGAGAGGGTGACATCGAATTCGCGGGCGATGGTCAGCAATTGGTCGAAGTGCTCGAAGAACGGATTTTCTTTTTTGTTGTGCAACATCCAGCCGGTCAGCATGGAACCGCCGCGAGAAACGATGCCGGCCAGGCGCGGCTTTTTTTTAAGTTTTTCAATCGCCTTCAGGGTTAAACCGGCATGGATGGTCATGAAATCGACCCCATCCTCG
>SPCN01000197.1 GCA_004525465.1 Chrysiogenales bacterium
AACCTGATCAACGCCGTGGAACTGGCCACGGCAGCCATCCCCGAAATATGCATATTCTTTGATTACAAACTGATGCGCGGCAACCGCACCAGCAAGAGCCATATCAATTTTTTCGATGCCTTCGCTTCTCCCAATTATCCCCTGCTGGCCGAAGTCGGCATCAACATTGAAATATACCGCGCCAACCTCCTTGAACCCGGCGGCCATTTTCATGTCTTCGACAAATTCTCCCCCGCCCTGGCGGTGCTCAAGCTGTTCCCGGGGTGCAACAGCGACTATTTCCAGCCTGGAAGCGATATTCGGGCCGTGTTGATCATCGCTTTCGGAGCCGGCACCATCCCCCTGCAGTCGGGGAACCTGGCGGAGCGCATCGAAAAATGGCTGCGGGAGGGCAAGCTGGTGTTCCTGTCAAGCGAAGCCCGCGGCGGCCGGATCGAGCCGCAACTCTATGAATCGGGGAGCCGGCTGCTGGAAATGGGCGTGATCTCGGCCGGCGACATGACCTTTGAAGCGACGGCGACCAAGCTGATGTTCCTGCTCGGCCAGTATGACCGGCCGGCGCTCATCCGCAGCAATTTCCAAAAATCACTGGCCGGGGAAATGACCATATTGCAATAATGCCCAATTTATATTATATTTCCACTGCAGGCGCGCTAGCCTGGCAACTGGGAGACGGAGGAACACGATGAAACGGATCGATTCCATGTGGGGCAACATCTTTGCAAGCCAAAGCGACGGCTTCCACAACATCAGGCCGCTCCTGAAAAAAATCCCCCTTTTCGCCAACCTGGGCAAAGGTGAACTCAAAGAGATTGAGCGCCTGGTCCATTGCCGCCGCTACCAGAGCGGCGAAGTGATCTTCTGGGAAGGAGAGCCGGGAGTCGGCATGTATATTGTGCACAAAGGCCAGGTGACGATATTCAAGGATTACGGCAAGGCGGAACAAAGAGAATTGGCCTGCCTCGAGCCCGGGGATTTTTTCGGGGAAATGGCCCTGCTGGAAGATGATTGCCGGTCGGCTACCGCCGTGGCCCTGGTCGAAACTGACCTGTTCGGGCTGATCCACCCCGACCTGTTCAACCTGTTCGACCGCAAGCCCCACCTGGGGGTCAGGATGCTGTCCACCCTGGCCAACATGCTGGCCCGGCGTTTGCGCAGAACCAACCAAGACCTGCAACAGCTGGCAAAAGATTCTCCTGGCACGGCTGTTGCAGACAAAACCGCCCCATGAGCCCGGCCGCCAAAAGCAGAAGCGTAGTCGTCAATTTAAACCGCGGCTTCGTTTTATCCACCATCAAATTCGGCCTTTTCCTGCTGGCGCTGCTGGCCGCAATCTGGATCCTTTCCTACAGCAGTGTGGTCCTCACGCCACTGATCCTGGCCGTACTGCTCTCCATCCTGTTGAATCCCCTGGTGGTCATGCTCGAAAGACGGGGCCTGGGCCGCACGGCCGCCGTGATCCTGATCCTGGCCATGCTGCTCTTGTTGCTGACCGCAGTTCTGACATTTCTGGCGCCGATCATCGCCCAAGAATTCAAGACCCTCAGCCGGCTGATCGAGAATGAAACTCCGGCCACTTTACTGGAAAAATTGAAACTCCTGCTCCAGCAGCACCTGCCCTGGCTGCAGAATCCAGGCATCACGATCCAGATCATGAGCTGGGTTGAAAAATCTATTTACACCCTGCTCAGCCGCAGCATCCAGCTCCTGCCCAGCATCATCCCCGTGGCCATCGCACTGGTACTGATCCCCTTCATGACCTTTTTCCTGCTGAAGGACGGCCGGCGGCTGAAAAAATCCTTTATCCAGGTCCTGCCCAACCGCTACTTTGAAATGGCCGTGAACCTGCTGCATAAGATCGACTGCCAGTTGGGCAGTTATATCCGCGGCCAGGTGCTGGTTTCCCTGTGCATCGGCGCACTATCGATCACGGCTCTGGCCATCCTGCGGGTACCCTACTTCATTCTGATCGGCAGCGCCGCGGGATTGGCCAACATGATCCCCTATTTCGGTCCCATTGTCGGCGCCATTCCAGCCATCATCCTCAACGTTATTACCAAGGGGTCTCTCGGAGCCGCCCTTCCCGTCATCGCAGCTTTCCTCATCATCCGTCTCATCGATGACACCCTGGTATCGCCCAATATCCTGGGGCGCAGCCTGGAGATCCATCCCCTGCTGGTCATCCTTGTCATTTTCACCGGCGGGGAAATGTTCGGCATCATGGGCCTGTTGCTCTGTATTCCGGTGACCGGCATCATCAAGGTGACATTTTCCGAATTGATCTGGAATTTCAAGCATTACCGCGTTTTTCGCAGCGGCGATTGACATTATGCAAAGAGTGAAAGAAAGTAAATGAAGCACGAGCCTATCGTAAACGGCTTTTTGCCGCCGGAAACTTCGGACTTCGACCAGCACGAAAATAAGGGCCAGACGGTCGTCAACCTGGGACTCATCTGGAACATCATCCTGGCCGCGGGCAAGACGGCCATGGGCATCGCCGGACACAGCACGGCCCTGCTTTCCGACGGCATCAACTCGACCTCCGATGTCGCCTATTACATCGTGGTAAAGATTTTCATGAAAATGGCCGGGCGGCCTCCCGATCCCGAACATCCCTACGGCCATCGGCAAATGGAGAGCATCGCCGCCCTGACCGTAGGTTCCTTCGTCATCACCACGGCCATCGCCATATTCTGGACGGCGGTCAATAATGTTTTTGATCAATTGAATGTGAGTACCGATAGCAGCGGCGCCACCATGGGCGCGCTGTGGGTCGCCCTTTTCACGGTCGTGGTCAAGATCGTCCTGACCTTGTACACCAGCGCCGTCGCGGAAAAAACCGGCAGCCTGGCCATCAAAGCGCTGGCCTTTGACCACCGCAATGATATTTTTTCGGCCCTGGCCGCCAGCCTGGGAATTTTCCTGGCCCGCCGCGGTCATCCCTGGGTCGACCCCCTGGCCGGCGCGTTGGTGGCGCTGCTGATCCTGCGTACCGGCATCGGCATTTTGCGCCAGTCGACCGACGACCTGATGGATTCGGTTCCCAGCCACTTCCTGGACCGCAAGATCAGATCGATCCTGGAAAACATCCCCGAGATCCGCAGCATCGAAGAAATTCACGCCCATCGCTTCGGCCCCTATTTCGTGATCAACCTGACCATCGGCATTGACGGCGCCATGGACGTGAAGAGCGGTGACGCCATCGCCACCCGGGTGGAAAAATTACTGGCCGCTCAAATCGCTATGGTGCGCAGGGTATACGTGCATTACCACCCGGCCCGCGTATAGTTCCGGTATTCAGATCCGGCTAGTATTTTTTTTTCATATATGCGGAAATCTTGTCCAGCCCCTGGCGGAAATCGCGGCGGCCAAAGCCGATGCGGAAGTGTCGCGGCTCGGCGGCGAACAAACGGCCGGGCAGAAGCAGCACGCCGTGCGTCTGCAGCAGTTCGGCACAGAAGTCGTCGCTGTTGCCGGCAAAAGTGACGGCCGGAAAAGCCACCGGCCCGGCTTGGGGACGCTGCCAGGTGAAAAAGCGCCGCAGCCTTTCAAAAAAAGCGTCAAGGTATTCAAGGTTGCTGCCGATGATCGCCAGGTTGCGTTCCAGAATTTTTTTGCGGTGGCGCAGGGCCAGCAGCGAGAGGAATTCGCTGGGCGCGGCCGTGCAGATGGTCGTGTAATCCTTTAATTCGGCCATGGCGCGCAGGACTTCCTGGTTGCGGCAGGCCACCCAGCCCAGGCGCAGCCCGGCCAGGCCGAAGGCCTTGGACATCACCCCCAGGGAGACGCCGTTCTCATAGATCTCGCAGGCAGCGGGCAGCCTGTTTTCCGTTTTGTACTCCAGGAAGCGATAGACCTCGTCGGAAAACAAAAAGAGGCCGCGCCGGCGCGCGCTTGCCGTGATCCGCTCGAAGCGCTCAGTTAGTGGCAGATAACCGCTGGGATTGTGGGGAAAATTGACGACCACGGCCCGGGTGCTGTTGGTGACCTGGCCATCCAGCCAATCGGCATCCAGCGCCCAGCCCTGGCCGGCAGAGGTTTGCCAACGGGTCACCCGGCAGCCGGCGGCTGACGCGACCGCGGTCAGCGACTGGTAGCATGGCGTCTGCACGATCAGGTGGTCACCCGCTTTGAGCACGGCGTTCATGAAGACAAAGATCGCCTCCTCGGCCCCGGCAAAGACCAGGATGTCATCGGCGCCGATCCCCTGGTACAGACCGGCGATCTCGCGGCGCAGGTCCGGGTTGCCGGCGGTCTCGGTGTAGCCCAGGCGCAATGCCGAGAAAGCTTCCGCCGCCCCGGGGTCCATGGCCAGAAGTTCGCCCAAAGAGAAAGTTTCGCAATCCGAGGCGCACAGCACCTGCCGGGCACTGAACTCGTGGCGGGCGAAAAAACGCTCCAGGGCGAAGGGCTCCACTTTCATAACTGCTGGTCCGGCAGGCGGGAAGCAATGATGGTACGTACCAGTTCAGCCGCATCACTCTTGTTGTCGGCTGGCAGATCGGCCGGGATGACCGGTGCATGGATGTGCAGGCGGACGCTGGCCGGGCCGATGCGGCCCTTGTTGCCCTCCAGCAGGCGGTAGGAGCCGTCGATGGTCAGGGGCACGATGGCCGCGCCCGAGCGGGTGGCCAGTTTGAAGCTCCCTTCCTTGAAACGGTTCATCACTCCCGACTTGCTGCGCGTGCCTTCG
>SPCN01000317.1 GCA_004525465.1 Chrysiogenales bacterium
ACCTGCTCACCGCTGTCGATCTCTTTCTGGTAGGAGTAGGAACTGTCCTGGATCTGCTTCTGCGGGTAGCCGGCTTCGATGGCCGCGAGCATGCCGCCCATGGCCTCGATCTTGTCGAGGTATTTCCACACCTCTTTTTCTATCTCGTTGGTCAATGCTTCAACATAATACGAACCGGCCAGCGGGTCAACGGTGTCGGCCACGCCGCTCTCGTAGGCGATGACCTGCTGGGTGCGCAGGGCCACGCGCACCGAGTCCTCGCTGGGCAGGGCCAGGGCCTCGTCCATGGAATTGGTGTGCAGGCTTTGCGTTCCGCCCAGGACCGCGGCCAAAGCCTGCAGGGTGACGCGAACCACATTGTTCATCGGCTGTTGGGCAGTGAGGGTGACGCCGCCGGTTTGGGTGTGGAAGCGCATCAGCTGCGACTTGTCGCCGGCCTTGAATTTGTCTTTCATGATCCGGGCCCAGATGCGGCGGGCGGCGCGGAACTTGGCCACTTCCTCCAGGAGATTGTTATGGCTGGCAAAAAAGAAAGAAAGCCGCGGCGCAAACTCGTTTACCTGCAATCCCGAGGCCAGGGCCGACTTGACATATTCGATGGCGTCGGCAAAAGTAAAGGCCAGTTCCTGGACCGCCGTGGAGCCGGCTTCGCGGATGTGGTAGCCGCTGATGGATATGGTGTTCCACTTGGGCACCTGCTCCTGGCAAAAGGAAAAAATATTGGAGATGATGCGCAGCGAGGGCTTGGGCGGATAAATATAAGTGCCGCGGGCGATGTATTCCTTGAGCAGGTCGTTCTGGATCGTTCCCGACAATCGATCGAGAGCGATGCCCCTTTTTTCAGCAACGGCCAGGTACATGGCCAGGATGACGGCCGCCGAGGCGTTGATGGTCATGGAAACCGACACCTTGTCCAGGGGAATTTCGGCAAACAGCAGCTCCATATCCTCCAGGGTGTCGATGGCCACACCGACTTTACCCACCTCGCCTTCGCACAGGGTATTGTCCGAATCCAAGCCGATCTGGGTCGGCAGGTCAAAAGCCACGCTCAAACCGGTCTGCCCCTGTTCCAGCAGATAGCGGTAGCGGCGGTTCGATTCCTCGGCTGAACCGAAGCCGGCATATTGGCGCATGGTCCAGAACTTGCCGCGGTACATGGTCGGCTGCACGCCCCGGGTATAGGGAAAGGCGCCGGGGTAGCCCAGATCCTTTTCATAATCAAGATCACTGACAGCGCCGGGATCATACAGGCGCTGCACTGGAAATGAAGTGGCCCTGAAGTTCTCCTTGCGTTCCTTGCTTTTTTCCAGGGTTCTTTTTAAAATGCCTTCTTCCCATTCACTTTTTTTCATGGACGCAAACCTCTTTGAAAAATAAGAAAAATCTGTTTATTTAATAGTTTCGCAACCGTTCGGACGGAATTATCCCCTTTCAGGCTGCGGATGCAATCTTCATCAACCGTTCCCAAAGAAATAAAATTTCGTTTAAACCTTGGATTTTTTGGAGATAGTATCTTTGGCGCCGTCAATGAAAGTTTTGGCCCTGCCACTGAACTTTTCGACCCCTTCCCTGACCTCGCCGCCTAGCTTATCAGAAAAACCCTTGACCTCATTGCCAAGCTTTTCAGAAAAGTCCTTGACCTCATTGCCGAGCTTACCGGAAAAATCCTTGATCTGCTCGCGGGTCTTTTCCCCGGACTGGGGGGCGAACAGCAGGGCCAGGGCGGCACCGATCACGGTCCCGGTTAAAAAACTGAAAAACATCTTGCTGCCGGTATTTTCACTCATTTATTTACCTCCTCTAATTCTCTTTACCAGATTCCATCCAATTTTAACGGCCGGCAGGAAGGCCAGCCAACCGGCCGAGCGCCGCAGCACGTTGTGGTTGATAAAGTGCAGGGCGGCACCGGCGCTCTCCACCGTGCGCTTTGATTGCGAGATGACCATGTCGACTTTCTCCAGACGCTCCTCGGCAATAGCGCCGAGCCTTTTGGCTTCCCGGGCCAGGTCGCGTACTTCCAGAGAGGTTTTTTCCAGGTCCAGCAGCAGTGACCTTAACTGCTGAATGGCCGGGACCAGGGTGATGACCAGCAGTAAAAAACCCAGCGAAAAAACCAGGGCGACCACAAAAACTATAATTAAAACCGGAGTGCTCATTTTACTCTCTTATTATCTATTATATGCAAATGCGGTTTATTGTCAACAATTCAAAAAAGTTTTTTCAGTTTTGCAAGCAACTTTTCCGCAGCAGCCATGTTTTTTGCGGTCAGGGTGATCTGGATTTCCTCTTTGGCGAACAGCGGCGTGTGGGTTAAAATAACGTTTTTCGGGGCCATTTTTTTTTGCCAGATATGCCAATCATTTTCCATTCGTGAATAGGCCGGATAACGCGCGGCCTGCAATGCCTCAATGATTTTTTTTTGCGGCATTTCCCGCTGCAACAGCGCCGTCAAGCCGCTGGCAGCAACGATCCCGGCCCAGGATTTTTTTTCACGGAAAGCGGTTTCTTCCAACAGCTGGATAAGTTGTGCTTGCTGGTTTTCGGAAAACCTGCATGCCCGCAGCAAGGCGATCATTGCCAAGCGGTCTTCTTCAGGCATGTCCGCCAGCCTCAGCGCCGCCTTCAAGCCCAGGCGACCCGTAGCCAGGCAAAATCGGAAAGATTCCGTGAGCAGCATATCCAGGTTCTCAAGCAGGTGAGCGCTTAAGGCGAAATTCAATTCAGCCCGGCGCTGGATATCCTCAATCGGACACAAAGGAATGATTTTTTTTATGAACAACAGCTTTTCATAAAGATTCAGCCCGAACAGGCAGTGCAAAATATTGTAATTCAACAGCAAGCCGTCCGGCACCGACAAGTCCAACTGCAGGGCCGGGGCCTGGGTTTCGCCCCGCTGACGGAGCTGCAGGCGGTAATCGTGGCCGCTGACGACCCGCTGGGCCCTGTCGATAACCAGCAGGGGCAGGCCGGGAAATTTTTCTTGCAGGCCGGCGTAGCGTTCGGGAAGATGGGGATATGAAAAAGCATAGATATCATCAAGGTTGATGTCCGACAGTCGCAGTTCGATTTCACGCATGCTTTCGCC
>SPCN01000078.1 GCA_004525465.1 Chrysiogenales bacterium
AAGATCCGCATCGGTATTTTAACCAGGGAACCGCTCGATCTGAAGACAGGTGACCATGTCGTCCTGACAACCGGGAAACCCTCCGCTGATGCCTTACAGATCCCGGTAAATTTTGACCGTCTCCCTCAAGTCGTAAAACCGCGGGATATCATATTTCTAAACGATGGCTTCATCCAGCTTGAAGTATCGGCAATAGACCGCAAGGAGGTCCGCTGCCAGGTCCTGGTCGGGGGCGAACTGCGCTCAGGCAAGGGCCTGAACCTACCGGGCAAGGCACTCGGCATCAGCGCTTTCACCGACAAGGATGCCGATTGGTTGCGCTTTGCTTTTTCCCAGCAACTGGATGCCCTGGGCCTCTCTTTTGTCGAATCGGCCGCCGACGTAATTGCCGTGCGCCAGGCGGCAGCCCACATGGGTTATCATCCTTTTATCATTGCCAAGATCGAGCGCTTGCGAGCCCTCGAAAATATGGCGGAAATCCTTGCCGCGGCGGACGGGATCATGATCGCCCGCGGAGACCTGGGAGTGGAAATCCCGATCGAACAAATCGCCGTGGTGCAGAAACAGCTTGTTTATCAGGCCAATCTTCTGGGAAAGCCGGTGATCACGGCTACGCAAATGCTGGAATCCATGACCGCAAATTCGCGTCCGACCCGCGCCGAAGTCACGGATGTGGCCAACGCCATCATGGACGGGACGGACTGTGTCATGCTCTCGGAGGAAACGGCGCTGGGAAAATACCCGGTTGAAGCCGTCGCCATGCTGGCAAAGATTGCCGAGGTTACCGAGCCGCAAAGGCCAGGCGCCCGCGCCCGGGAAACCCTGCAAGCCCAAGTCGGCCAGGGCAAAGCCAGTCATACGGATGTGATCGCTTTAAGCATGGAAACCATCCTGCAAGGGGTCGCTCTGGCCGCCGTCATGGCGCCCACACTCAGCGGCGCCACGGCCAGGAATATTTCCCGCTTCCGGCTGCCTCTCTGGATTGCGGCCGTGAGTCCCAACGAAAGCACCTGCCAGCAAATGCAATTTTCATACGGCATCCACCCCGTGCATGAAGCCCATCCGCCCGCGGATTGGAAGACTTATGCCGGAAATTGGCTGCAAAGCCATGGAGTGGAGGGAAACATCGTACTTCTGATCGAGGGGCCATCGCCAAGGAACCCCGGAGCGAATTACAGGCTGGAAATGATCGATCTCAAAAGCCAAACCCCGCTTCAGGACGCACTCACTAGATGATCGTCAATCCTCTGTTGCATTTTTAATAAAATCTCTTTAAAATCCTATTATTGAGGAAATTGATTTTCCTATCAGTAAAGTAGGAGTTCAAGGTGGCATATCAAAACATTGAAGACTATGGGATTATCGGCGATATGAATACTATTGCCTTGGTGAGCTTAAGCGGATCGATTGACTGGTTTTGTTATCCGCACTTTGATTCTCCCAGCCTGTTTTGTGCTTTACTCGATGACGAGAAAGGAGGACATTTCAAGATTACACCGGAAACAGATGACTTTACAAACAAACAATTCTACTGGCCCGAAACCAATGTACTCATTACGCGTTTCCTGACACCTGGCGGTGTAGGTGAGATCAAGGATTTCATGTCTTTGCAGAACCCTCACGATAAACATAATGTTCATAACCATCAGCGCCTTTATCGCATCGTACGTCAGGTACGCGGCACCCTTAGTTTTTCCATGGAGTGTTTCCCGGCTTTTAACTTTGCTCGTGACACTGCAAGTTGTGAGCTGACAGAGCATGGAGCAGTTTTTCACTCGAGCAGTCAGAATTTGTATCTCTCCGCTGGAACCAGGCTCGAAATGCATCAGAGGGGCTGCACGGCACGTTTTTCCCTCAGTGAGGGGGAAACTGTTATGTTTTTCCTTCAACAGGAATGCAGCGCCTGCATCGCGGCACAACCACACCTGAATGAGGCAGACGATGAGTTTCATGCGACTATCTCGTTTTGGCGAAACTGGATTTCCCAATGCAGCTATACAGGGCGCTGGCGCGAGATGGTGCATCGCTCGGCGCTTACGCTTAAACTTCTTACCTTTGAGCCCACTGGGGCGATAGTGGCGGCACCGACCTGCAGTCTGCCCGAAATGATTGGAGGAGGGCGCAACTGGGATTATCGTTATACGTGGTTACGTGATGCCGCGTTTACGCTCTATGGATTGTTGCGTATAGGTTTCACCGGAGAAGCCGACAAATTCATGGGTTGGCTGGAAGCACGGTGTCATGAGCTTAACCCTGATGGTTCTCTGCAGGTCATGTACGGTATAAGAGGGGAGCATGTTCTTGAAGAGCAGATTCTTTCTCATCTGAAAGGTTATCGTAATTCCAGTCCGGTCAGAGTCGGCAATGGCGCATACAATCAGCTTCAGCTTGATGTCTACGGCGAACTAATGGATTCGATTTACCTGTACAATAAATACGGCAGTCCGATTTCATACGACCTATGGAAACATTTGCGAAAATTGGTAGACTGGGTCTGTCAGAACTGGAACATCCCCGATGAAGGTGTTTGGGAAGTGCGCGGTGGGAGAAAACATTTCGTGTACTCGAAAATAATGTGCTGGGTGGCGGTTGATCGCGGATTACGTCTTGCCGATAAACGCTCATTCCCGACGGATAGGGCCCGCTGGCTGAAAGTGCGGGATGAGATTTACGAAGAGATCATGCGTTCGGGATGGTGCGAAGAACGAGGCGCTTTTGTTCAGCATTTTGGCAGTACGACTCTTGATGCCGCAACACTTATCATGCCACTTGTTTTTTTCATATCCCCTACCGATCCGCGTATGCTCAGCACACTTGATGCAATTCTTCAGCCGCCATTAAAAGGGGGGCTTGTTTCTGACGGTCTTGTGTACAGATATAATATTGACCAGAGTCTTGATGGACTCGATGGAGCAGAAGGCACCTTCAATATCTGTTCTTTCTGGCTCGTGGAGGCTTTGACGCGTGCGGGCCGAGTGGACCGTAGCCGACTCGAGCAGGCACGGCTGATGTTTGAGCAGATGCTGGGCTACGCCAACCATGTTGGCCTTTTTGCTGAAGAAACCGGACCGTCAGGCAAGGCTTTGGGCAATTTCCCACAGGCATTCACACATTTGGCTCTTATCAGCGCAGCATACAATCTTGACCGCGCTTTGGATAGAAAGTAGGGTATTGACAGTAGGGGGGAACGTTGACTTATTTGACACTGATTCTTGAAGTCGTTGAAAAAGGCTTGGGAGTGGTCGGGGCCGCGGTCATTCTATGGGGTGTTTTGGCTACTTTGGTGGAATTCCTACTTCTTGAATTGAAAAAGCTGCGCGGCACGAATATCTGCACCTTACGAGAAAACCTGCGGCAGCATCTGGGTTCCTATATACTTTTGGGACTTGAAATTCTTATCGCTGCAGATATTATCCGTACACTGATCAAACCCTCAGCCCAAGAACTTATCACACTTGGCGTGATCGTTACGATCCGAACCGTTCTGGACTTCTTCTTGTCCAGGTCCATGCGCAGCCACGACTGTTCGGGAGGTGCACATGGTTGAAGGAAATGCCGGATCGCCTTTTCCGGAGGGAGGCTTGTCTCATTGCATTTTTATTCGCAAGGTGATTTGAATGAAATTCCCCGCTTTTTATTTTAATTGGCTGCAAAAAGGCAATCCCAGCGGCACACCGGACCGCTTTCCGGAGCTTAAAAACAAGTTTGAAACCACGGTCCCGGGTCTCTATTGCATCGGTGACCTGACCGGCATTCCGCTGATCAAGCTTGCCGCGGAATCTGGGCACGAACTGATCGAGCGCCTGGCCGCTGATGAACCATTCCAAAAAAGCCGCCGCAGGAATACTGATCCCCAGACCTTTGATCTCCTGATCGTGGGGGCCGGACCTGCAGGTGTATCCGCGTGCCTGCGGGCGCAAGAACTCGGCTTCAAGCATTTGCTTATCGAATCATCAAGGAAGTTCAACACCATAGCCAATTTCCCGGCCGGCAAACCCATTTACGTGACCCCTGCGGAACCTGCCATGAAATCGGCCCTTGTTTTTGGCGAAGGTACGAAAGAAACGCTTCTTGCCGAGCTGCACAAGGATATCGAGGACAAGCCGCTGCCGATACATGAAGGCGAGATGGTCAAGAGGATCGTCAGGGAAGACGACGTTTTCAGCATCGAGTCGACCAAGGCAAAATACAAGGCGCTGCGAGTGATAGTAGCCATAGGCAAATCCGGCAATGCGCGCATGCTGGGAGTCCCCGGGGAAAAACTGCCCAAGGTGTTCACACGGCTGATCGATCCGGGGGAATACCATGATGCGGATGTCTTGGTCGTGGGTGGCGGTGACAGCGCCATCGAGGCGGCGGTGGCCCTGGCCAAAACCGGCAACCGAGTCACCCTGTCATATCGCAAGGAATCGCTAAGCCGCCCCAAAGAGCAGAACCTTCTGGCGTTCACAGAACTGGTGAAACGCGGAACCATTACCCCAATGTTCGAATCTTCCGTCAAAGAGATCCGTGAAAACGAAGTGGTCATTGCCGGCAAAACCGGGGAACGCATTCTGCCCAACCAGGCCGTATTCGGACTGATCGGCACGGAAATACCCATTGAGTTTTTTCAGCGCTCCCATATCCGCATGGAAGGCGAGAAACATTTCGCGGACTGGGCAAAAATAGCAGCGCTGCTCTTGATCGCATCGGTGCTGTATTTCGGAAAAAAAGCTCCGGTTACGCCGGTCAGCGATCTGACAGGATTTTTGGGATTGCCGGCGCTGCTGTTTCAGAAAAGTTGGCCGAAAATGATCAACGGCATGTTCGCCTGGTTCAGCTTGCTCGCTTTGGCATCCTGCCTGGCATACCTCGCGGCTCATTTTATCAGGAACCGCTCCCGTTATTTCACATCGGCCTGGAATATTTTCAAATACGGCTACTTCCTGTCCATGGCGCTGTTATTTTCAAACCTTTACATCGCTTATAAAATTCTCGGCTGCAAACCGTTGTTTGCGGACATGGGCCACTGGTACACGGTTTTCTATTCGGCCACTATCGTCCTGTTCGGATGGCGCCGCATGGTGGTGAACCCGACCGGGTATATCAAGCGCCAGACCGCCGCGCTCATGTCCGTTCAGGTCATCCCGCTTTTTATCTTGCCGATGTTCGTTCTTCCGTTTCTCGGCAAATACGGCCTGCTGCCAGACTGGGTGATGAACAACGTGTTTCCCCATGGATCCTATTGGCGCGCTTACGGTTTTGTGCTGGCCTGGCCGCTATTCATCCATAACCTCGCTACCGCTAATCCTGCGATGTTCTGGCTTGTGGCCGGAATCATCCAGACGTTCGTGATCATCCCCATCATGGTTTACAAATGGGGGAAAGGGGCATACTGCGGCTGGATCTGTTCCTGCGGCGCCCTGGCCGAAACGCTCGGTGACGAATATCGAAACATGGCGCCTCACGGCCCGACCGCAAAGAAATGGGAAAATGCCGGGCAGGCGGTTTTGTGGTTTGCGCTTCTTGTGACCCTGCTCGCTTGGCTTGCCGGTAGTAGGGGAAATCCGTTATCGGGCCTGGCTTCCGCTATTTATGCCCTGGTCGTGGATATCGTTTTTGCCGGCGTGCTTGGCGTTGGCGTATATTTTTTCCTTTCCGGCCGCTTCTGGTGCCGGTTTTTATGTCCCCTGGCGGCGCTCATGCATATTTATGCCCGATTCTCGCCCTATCGCATATTCGCCAATAAAAAGCGCTGCATATCCTGCAATATCTGCACTAAAGTTTGCCATATGGGCATCGATGTCATGAACTACGCAAACAAAGGGATTCCCATGAACGATGTGGAATGCGTGCGCTGCAGCGCCTGCGTGGTCAATTGCCCGATGCAGGTTTTGACTTTCGGCAGTATGGGTGCGACCGATCTTGAGAATGTTTCATACAAGTCAAAGCATTTTCCGCTCAAGCAAGGTTGGGCGAGCGGACTGCCGACAGCTGCTATAGAAAAACTGGTCGAATTGGAAAAAAACAAAAACTGAAAATATACGGGTTATTCGCTTGCAGCCAATTCTCCCTGGCAGGATGAGCCGAGCCCGGCCGTGCAGCCGTAGCAATGGTCGCCGGTGCGGATAAGCCGCTGCTGCAAACTGTCTAAATCAAAACCGCTGACATGTGCCGGCAATCCGTGATTGACCGGCAACTCCAGGACCTGGTTGAAATCACAATCGAATAATGCCCCGGTCCAATCGATCGAAATCGTATTGCGGCACATGAGATTCTCGACCGTTCCGGGATTAAAGGCGTTTTCCAGGGTCTGCCAGTACTCTGTTAAATTCCCGGACTGGTTGAGATATGTCAAGAAGCGGCCGATCGGCATATTGGTAATGCAAAACAAGTGGTTGAAAAACGCCTGTTGCTCGGCAGACATCCTGCGGCGATACTCACTTTCAAGGGCCGGCTGTGAGGCCGGCAGGTAAGCTCCCACCGGGTTATGCACCAGGTTCAGGACCAGACCGCTCCCTTCCCGGCCATAGCCCCTGAGATTCAATTCATGGACAATATCAATGAAGCTCTGAAAGAAACCATCGCCGCGCTGCCTGTCCGTCTTTTCGCGGCGGGGATCGGGCAGAGAAGCGATTATTTCAATGCCGTTTTTTTCATAGATATCAATAAATTTACGATAGGATTTTTCAACAAGGATGACCAGATTGGAACGGACGATGGTGCGCCTTCCCTTCCTGGCAATGCCCTGGAGGAATTCATCCAGGTGCGGGTTCATTTCCGGGGCACCGCCGGTGATATCCACGGTTGAAAAAGAATTGTTTTCAATGATTTTGGCACAGGCGGAAAAAGTTTCGGCGGACATCAGCTCCCGGTGCGCCGGCGTCGCTTGCACATGGCAATGTCGGCACTGCAGGTTGCAGCGCTTGCCCACATTCATCTGAAAAATGTCGATGGCTTTGGCAAGAAGCGGGAAACGGGAGACTTGCCTGAGTTTTTCATCAAAGCCGGTCATGATGGCAGCTCAATTATTAAGCGGTTGGCAATAGGGGAGAGCACAATGCTACATTTCCTTCTGCGTGCATATTTTACGCATCTGGGTGGCGTGGGCCAACGTCACACCGGCCTGCATCGCCGCTCCGGTGTGAACGGCCTCCATCATTTCCTGCCTGGATATTCCCAGCGACAGGCACTTGTTGGTATAGGCATCGATGCAATAGGGGCAATGCTGGGTGGCGGCCACCGCCAGGGCGATCAGAGTCTTTTCCCGTTCGGACAACAAACCAGCCGACGTCGCCTGGGAATAATAAGCGAAAAACTTTTCTCCCGCTTCCTTAGCGTCCTCGACGATGAGGGGAAAATCCACAAGATCCTTTTTTTCATAATAATCCGCCATGGTGCCTCCTTAATCTTTTTTTATTTTTTCATATTTTTTCAAACTATTCTTATCCTGTCAATGCGGAAATAAATTTTCCCAGCCGCCATAACGGAACTCATTCCGGCGTTCCCCCGGAGCCTGTTTTGCTTTCTTCCAAAAAATCCTTCACGTAGGGCAAATCCTCGGCGCTGTCCAGGTCGCACAATTCGGGCAACAGGGAATAACTGATCCCGGCCCGCTGCAAAACGGAAAGCGTTTTGGAAAAAACCGTTTCCGTGCTCCAGGCCATGCCGAAAAAAAGTTCAGGAAGCATTTGCTTCATGCCGATCAGATAGTAGCCGCCGTCGGCAGCCGGGCCGAGCACGACCTGGTGCTGATCCAGCTCCTGAAAAGCAGCTGCCAATATCTTTTCAGATAACCCGGGAATGTCGGCTCCGATCAGGACCGCCTTTTCCGCGCCCGCTTTTAAAACAGCCTCAAGCGCCAGCCTCATTCGTTCACCCAGATCCGTTCCCTTCTGGGCGAAAATATCAACGCCCTTGCCGTATGCTTTTCTGAGCAGTGAAACTGCCGGCGCCGGTTCCACGCAGAAAACGACCTTGCAATTGGGCATTGCCCTGAACAAGAGGATGGTTTTCTGCAGCGAGCGGCGATACAGATCCAGGGCTTTTTCCGCACCGATCATTTTCGCCAGGCGGGTCTTTACTTTGCCCAGGCGCGGATAGCGAAAAAATAGGATGATGGCGTTCTTCATGTTTGCCGCGAGCGCCAGCGGCCTGCCTGCAGCCGCTGCCATAGAATCAAGGCCGCCAGAGCCCCGTATTCCAGGGCCATTACCGGCCATGAATCATGCCATACTCCCGTGACCCGGTAGCGGTACGCCACAATGTAACTTAATAGAATAGGGCCCGACCAATAAAAAGCGATCCGGTTTTCATGGATACAAAGCAATCCAAGCAGCACGATCAGGTACCAGGGATAGATGACCGGATTGAACATGATGAAAGCGAAAAAACAAAGAAAGATCTTTTTTTCGAACCTTGTACGCCAGAGAACCATGGCAGCGAGGATAACGATCAGGACCAGGAACAGGATGCGGTGAACCAGCACATTGTCTTTAAAGATTGCCAGCAGCAGATGAAAATGGGGGCTATTGAAATACCAATAGGAAGAATAATTCATCATGGGTTTCAGCATGTTGCCGATGGTCTTGCGGTAGGGCAGGACAGCCAGGACAAGAGTGGCAGCAAAAGAGACGGAAAAAAGAATAAGCGGTTTTCGCCGCGGTTTTTTTGTTGCAAGTTCTGCGACGAAGACAGGCAAAGCGATCAGGGGAATCAGCTTGCTGAGCACGGAAAGGCCCAGGGCAATACCCGCAAACAGCCAGCGCTGGCGGTAAAAGAAGAGCAGGGCCATGAGCAAAAAAAACAGAAACAGCACATCCAGGTGGCCGTTGACGGCGGTTTCCATGATCAGCAGCGGATTCCAGGCAAAGAGTAGCAGTGGGGCAAGCGAACAGCGGCGCTGCTGCAGTATTCGATAAAACAGGAAAATATTCCCCATGTTGATCAGGATGAAAATGAATTTCATGCCATCAAGGTTTTCCCCGAAAATGGCGTATGACAAGGTA
>SPCN01000056.1 GCA_004525465.1 Chrysiogenales bacterium
GGCTGCATCATGCTGGGCGGCATCGTGGTCAACAACGCCATCCTGCTGGTGGACCATACCAACCTGCTGCGCCGGCGCGACAAGATGGCGGTGCGCCAGGCCATCGAGGAGGCCGGGCGCCGGCGGCTGCGCCCCATCCTGTTGACCGCCTCGACGACCATCCTGGCCATGCTGCCCCTGGCCATGGGGCTGAGGGAGGGGAGTGAGGCCCAGGCGCCGATGGCCCGCGCCGTGGTCGGCGGCCTGCTGAGCGCCAGCCTGATCACCCTGGTCGTCATCCCCATCATTTATTCCCTGTTCGAGGGCAAAAAAGACAAGGCTTAGCCGGTCGGGAGGGGAAGGGGAGACTGCCGCGGTGGCTTGTGCTCGATCTTTGGCCGCCGGAAAGTTTGAATCTCATCCCCCTGCACCTTCTCCTGGCATGAGAATAGAAGAGAAGAACGCTCCACGCTCTTCTTGAAGGATATGGGCAGGGAGTGAATTTTTACAGTGACGGATTCTGCATTTGACTGCGTTCTGTTAATGTGCTAACATTTTTTAATTCATTCCGGAAAAGCCCCAGGAAATTCGAGTCCCGGTTATAGCGGCTTTCAGTTTTCCTGCCCTTTTCCCAAAAGCAAGGAGAAACCATCATGAGCGACAAAACAGCGACCATCGACGGCAATACCGCCGCAGCCCACGTGGCCTACGCCTTCAGCGAAGTGGCCGCCATTTATCCCATCACCCCCTCTTCCAACATGGGGGAATTGGCCGACGCTTGGGCGGCCGCCGGGCGAAAAAATATTTTTGATCAGGAAGTAGAGGTTATCGAACTGCAGTCCGAAGGCGGCGCTTCCGGAGCCGTGCATGGGGCGCTTTCGGCCGGGTCCATGACCACGACCTTCACCGCCTCGCAAGGGCTGCTGCTGATGATCCCCAACATGCACAAGATCGCCGGCGAAATGCTGCCCACGGTGTTCCACGTTTCCGCCCGTTCACTGGCCTGCCAGTCGCTCTCCATATTCGGCGATCATTCCGACGTCATGTCGGTGCGCAACACCGGTTTCGCCCTGGTCGCCGCCGCCTCGGTCCAGGAAACCATGGACCTGGCCGTGGTGTCGCACCTGGCCACCCTGGAGAGCAGTGTGCCCTTCCTCAATTTCTTTGATGGTTTCCGCACCTCGCACGAGATCCAGAAAGTGGAAATGATCGACTACGAAACCATGGCCGGCCTGCTGGACATGAAGCTGGTGGAAAATTTCCGCGGCCGCGCCCTGACCCCCGACCGCCCGGTCCTGAAGGTGGGGCAGCAGACTCCCGATGTCTATTTCCAGGGCCGTGAAACCGTGAATCCGTATTATGAGAAACTCCCCGGCATTGTACAGAAATACATGGACCAGGTGGCCAAGAAAACCGGACGGCCCTATCATTTGTTCGACTATGTCGGCCATCCCGATGCCGAAAAGATCATCGTGGCCATGGGTTCGAGTTGCGAAACCATAGAAGAAACCGTGGAATATCTGAACAAAAAAGGCGCCAAATTGGGATTGATCATTGTCCGCCTCTACCGGCCTTTTGTCCGCGAAACCTTTTACGCCGCCCTGCCGAAGTCGGTCAAAAAGATCGCCGTGCTGGACCGCACCAAGGAGCCGGGCGCCCTGGGCGAGCCCCTGTACATGGACGTGGTCACAGCCCTGGCCGACCGCAACCTGACCATCGTCGGCGGACGCTACGGCCTCAGCTCCAAGGAATTCACTCCGGCCATGGTCAAGGCGGTTTTCGATCACCTGGACGGCGCCTGTTTCCATGATTTCACCGTAGGCATCAATGATGATGTGTCCAAGCGCTCGCTCGCAATCACGGAAGACCTGTCCATTGAGAAGAGCGACACCATCAGTTGCATTTTTTGGGGCCTGGGTTCGGACGGCACCGTGGGCGCCAACAAGAATTCGATCAAGATCATCGGCGATCATACCGATATGTACGCCCAGGGGTATTTTTCCTATGACTCCAAGAAGTCGGGCGGCATCACCATCTCCTTCCTGCGTTTCGGCAAAAGCCCGATTCGCGCCCCTTACCTTTCCACTTCTGCCGTTTTCATTGCCCTGCACAACCCGGCCTACATCGGGCGCTACGACGTGCTTAAGGGGATCAAGCCCGGCGGCACCTTCCTGCTCAATTCCGAGTGGAGCAACGATGAGGTATTCGAACACTTGACCCGCGACATGCAGGAAACCATCATTGCCAAGAAAATTAAGTTTTTCAATATCAACGCCCTGAAGATATCCGAAGCGGTCGGACTGGGCAAGCGCATCAACTCGGTCATGCAGGCCGCTTTCTTCAAGATCTCAGGCGTGCTGCCCGGGGATGAGGCCATCAAGCTGATCAAGGATTCGATCAAAAAAACCTATGAGAAAAAAGGCGAAAAGATCGTCACCATGAATTGGGACGCGGTTGACCGCACCAGCGCCGCCCTGCAGCAGATCGAGGTTCCGTCCACCGTGCAGGAGATCAAAGGATCGGCCCCGGTGCCCAAGCTGATCGCTGACAGCGCTCCCGAATTCGCCCGCAGCGTTATAGAAAAAATGATGCATCTGCAGGGCGATTCCATCCCGGTTTCGCAGATGCCGCTGGACGGCAAGGTGCCCACCGCCACCGCCAAACTGGAAAAGCGCGGCATCGCCCCGCAGGTTCCGCGATGGCTGAGCGAGAACTGCATCCAGTGCAACCAATGCTCGCTGGTATGCCCGCACGCGGCGATCCGCGCCAAGCAGATCGAACCGGCGCAACTGGCCAAAGCCCCGGCCGCTTTCAAAACCGTCAAATCCATAACCAAGAACGAGAAAAAACTGGAATACAAGATACAGGTCTACATCGAGGACTGCACGGGCTGCGGCAACTGCGTCCATGTCTGCCCGGCCAAGACCAAAGCCCTGGAGTTCCGCCCCATCGAGGACGAACGCCGGACCGGCGAGGATGAAAACGTCGAGTTCTTCGAAAATCTTCCCGATAACATCATGGACGGCACTTCCATCGCCCAGTTCAAGGGCGTGCAATTCCGCAAACCCATGTTCGAATTTTCTGGCGCCTGCGCCGGCTGCGGAGAAACCCCCTATGTCAAGTTGGTTTCCCAGCTGTTTGGCGAACGGATGATCGTGGCCAACGCCACCGGCTGTTCCTCCATTTACAGCGGCACTTTTCCCACCACTCCCTATTGCGTGAACAAGGAAGGGCAAGGTCCGGCCTGGGCCAATTCCCTGTTCGAGGACAACGCCGAATACGGTTTGGGCATGCGCCTGGCCGTGGACTCCAACCGCAAGCAGCTGCGCTATACCATAGACCGCCTGCTCACAGCCGGAACCGACAAGGTCCTGGAAGCGGCATTAAAAAAATGCCTTGAGTTGTGGGACCGCAATGGTGACGATGCCCAGGCGGCGGCCAAAGCGGTGAAAAACCTCCTTGCCGGCATTTTAAAATCGGCTGCGGCTGAAAAGCAGTCCTTACTGCGCAAGATCGCCGAACTTCAGGACTACCTGGTTGACAAATCGGTCTGGTGCATCGGCGGCGACGGCTGGGCTTATGATATCGGCTACGGCGGCCTGGACCATGTGCTGGCCACCGGAAAGAACGTAAATGTGCTGGTGCTGGACACCGAACTCTATTCCAACACCGGCGGCCAGGCGTCCAAAGCCACGTCTTTGTCGGCTGTGGCCCAGTTCGCTTCAGCCGGCAAGCGCACCGGCAAAAAAGACCTGGGCTTGATGTTCATGAGCTACGGTTACATTTATGTGGCGTCCGTAGCCCTGGGCGCCAACATGAACCAGGTGGTCAAGGCCTTTCAGGAGGCCGAAGCATATCCCGGACCTTCCATCATTATCGCCTACTCTCCCTGCATCATGCACGGCATCGATATGGGCTATTCCATCGCGGAGGAAAAGCGGGCCGTGCAATCCGGCTATTGGCCGCTCTATCGTTACAACCCGGCTTTGGCCGGGGAAGGCAAAAATCCTTTTGTCTACGAAAGCAAGGATCCCACCCTCAGCCTGCAGGACTTCCTGGCCAAGGAGATCCGTTTCTCCACCCTCAAGCTGCAATTCCCTGATATCGCCGACCGCTTGTATGAGCAGGCCGTGGACTTCAAAAAGGGCAAGCATGAATATTATAAGAAATTGAGCGAATTGAAATAGGCGCTTCCGACGGATCAAGGTACGCATCATGGCCGTGGAAATTCAGAAGATCGATCTGAGCCATCCTCACAAGCGACTGCTGCAGCATGCCGCCAACATCCTGAAAAACGGCGGCCTGATCGTATATCCCACTGACACGATCTACGGCCTGGGCGCCGACCTGATCAACAAGGGAGCCATAGAGAGGATCTTCAAACTGAAAAAAACTTCCAGGCAGAAGCTGCTCAGCTTCATTTGCCCGGACCTGGCCGCGGTCGCGGAATGGGCTTATGTTCCCACCAGCGCTTACCGTGTCCTGCGCCGCGTTACACCGGGCAAATACACCTTTGTTTTGCGCGCCAGCAAACTGGTCCCAAAAATACTTCTGCAAAAGCGGCCCACGGTGGGAGTGCGTATCCCGGATTCGGCGGTAGCTCTGGGCCTGGTCCGCGAACTCGGCAGGCCTCTGCTTTCCACCTCGGTGCCGCAGGGCGAAGACGATTATTTTACCGATCCCCTGGTGATCGCCGAAACCTTTCGCCATGACATCGATCTGATCCTGGATGCCGGCATTCTGGCCAACCTGCCTTCAACAATCGTGGACCTGAGCGGTCCGGCTCCGGCGATCATCCGTCTCGGGTCCGGGGCCTGCGAACCGTTCGGGTTGTGATCCGGGCGCAGGCCGATGATTTGGATTGCATTTCATTTGCAAGCGGTATAAAATTGAATAGGGTAAAAATGACAACAGCCAATATAATCACTATTGTTCGCATCGTCATGGTTCCTTTTGTTCTGGTCATACTGCTGACCGAGATGCAGAACAAAGAGATCATCGCTTTTACGATCTTTGTCATTGCCGCCGTCACCGATTCGCTTGATGGCTATATCGCCAGAAGGTTGAATGAAGTCAGCGCCCTGGGCAAATTCCTCGATCCCCTGGCCGACAAGCTCCTGGTTACCGCGGCCTTGATCGCCCTGGTTTACCTGCAGGAGGTGGAAACCTGGGTGGCTGCCATCATCATCCTGCGCGAATTGTTCATTTCGGCCTTCCGTTTTTATTTTTTGATCAACAACGCCTCCTTTTCGGCCTCCGTTCCCGCCAAGCTGAAAACTACGTTTCAAATCGTGGCCCTGTCAATTCTGATCATCTGCCGCAAGCTTCCCTTTGCCGATCAATTGTATATATTGGGGACCGCAGTTCTTTATTTCGCGGTTTTTTTGACTGTTTACAGCGGTGCTGAATACGTCATTCGCATCAGCCGTTCTGTCAAAGAATAGCCATGCCTTATCCGAAATACCGGCCGCTGAATAAAAAAAAGCTGAAAACCATTTCCATCACCGAGCGCAGCTCTCTGGTCCATTTGCAAGATTTCCCCCGACCGTATCTCCCCGGCGCCGACTTCAAATCATTCATAGATTCTTTGCCTCCATATCTCGCCGCCAAAGACCTGCGCGAGTTAACCGACCTGCTGGGCGAGGCCCGCATTAAGAATAAACCCATTATTTGGGGCATGGGTGCCCATTTGGTCAAACTGGGCCTGGGCCCGCTGGTCATCGACCTGATGCAGCGCGGCTGGATCTCAGCCATCGCCACCAATGGCGCTATGATGATCCATGATTTTGAGATCGCCCTGGCCGGTCGCACCTCTGAGGATGTCGCCGCAAATCTTCTCCAGGGGAATTACGGCAACACCGAAGAAACCGGGCTATTTTTAAATCTTGCTCTCAAGGAGGGTTTGACCAAGAACATGGGGGCCGGGGAGGCTGTGGGCTACTACCTGATCCAGGCCAAACTGCCGCACCTGGAACAGAGTATTCTTTTCAACGCTTACAAACTGAATATCCCGGTCACCATCCACCCGGCCATCGGCACCGACTTCATCCATTACCACCCGATGTTCTCCGGTGAGATCACCGGGGCGCTGGCCGAAAAGGATTTTTATCTGCTGGCCTCCATTGTCTCCGAATTGAGCCAGGGAGGAGTATTTTTGAATATAGGTTCGGCGGTTATTCTGCCCGAAGTGTTTCTCAAAGCCGTTGCTTTCTGTTCCGCTCTGGGGATTTCCCTGGGAGAATTCCATACCGCTGTCTTCGATTTCAACCGCCATTACCGGCCTTTTGAGAATGTCTGCAAGCGGCCGGTAGCCCGGGGCGGCAAGGGATTTTATTTTGTCGGTCATCATGAGGTCATGATCCCGCTGCTGGCGGCCATGATCCTGACCAAGCAGACCTAGATTCCGACTCTCCGTCCATGGAAATCCACCATGATTTTTTCCCGCTCGCGGACAAGCTGCGCCCGGGAAACCTTGGCGAATTTGAGGGACAGGAACACCTAACCGGCCGCCAAAAGATCGTTCAAGCCCTGGTGCAGAGCAAGAATCTCGCCTCCATGATCTTCTGGGGACCGCCGGGCACGGGCAAGACCACCCTGGCCCGCATCCTGGTCAGGGAAACCGGCTACCCGGCCGCCGAATTTTCGGCCACCGTCTCCGGGATCGCCGAGATCAAAAAAATCATGGAAAAATCCAAGGCTGCCCGCAATGATCAAGGCAAACCGCTGGTGCTGTTCGTCGACGAGATCCATCATTTCAACCGCAGCGTCCAGGATGCGTTTTTGCCGTACGTGGAGCGCGGCGATGTCATCCTGCTGGGGACCACCACCGAGAACCCGGCCTACAAGATCAACCGGGCCCTGCTTTCGCGCCTGAAGATCCTGGAATTGTTTCCTCTGAAAAATGAGCACCTGGCCAACATCCTTAACCGCGCCCTGGCCTTCATCCATGAAAAAGGCAGCGCTGATCTCCGTTTCACGCCCGAGGCCGAAGCGGTGGTCATCGGTTACAGCAACGGCGACAGCCGCCGTTTGCTCAACCTGGTGGAGATTGTTTTGCAGACGGCGGACCACTCCGAACCTGTGGGTGAAACATTCGTGCTCGATGTCATCCAGAATAAAGTGGCCGGCTATGACCGCAGCGGCGACGACCGCTACCAGTATATTTCCGCATTGCACAAGAGTGTGCGCAATTCCGACGTCGATGCCTCGCTGTTCTGGTTGTACCGCATGCTGGAAGGGGGCGAGGATCCGTTGTATATACTCCGGCGCATGGTGCGCATGGCCGTCGAAGATATCGGCCTGGCTGATCCCGAGGCGCTGCGCCTCTGCCTGAGCGCCAAGCAGGCCTACGAATTCCTCGGTTCTCCCGAAGGCGATCTGTTCCTGACCGAGGCGGCCGTCTACCTGGCCCTGGCCCCTAAAAGCAACGCCCTCTACCGCAGCGACGGAAAAATGAAGGAGATCGCCGAAAAATACAAGCTCCTGCCCGTGCCTCTGCAGATCGTCAATCCCGACAACTTTATCGCTGCCGGCAAGGGGGCCGGCAAGGATTACATTTATGCCCACGACTGCCCTGAAAAAACTTCTTTGTTGCCTACTCTGCCCGCTGGGGTATTGGAGCGCGGGTTTTACGAGCCCAGCGGCATGGGTTTTGAAAAAAACATCCGTGAGCGCCTGGCCTATTGGAAGAAGATCAAGGACGAGCTCAAAAAGAAGAAATAGGCAATCGGTGAACGGTTGACGGTGTATGGTTCATGGCAAGAGAAAGCAAAGCACAAAATTCCCAGCACTAAATTCCAAACAAGCACCAATGACCCAAACGAGGAGAAAGCACTCGAAGGGGCTCTTGTTTGGGTCATTGGAATTTGGAGCTTGGAATTTATTTGGAAATTGGGATTTGTGATTTAGAATTTTTATTTTACGTTTGTCTTATTGTTCTACCGTCAACCGAGTGCTGATATTGTTTCTCGTTCTTTTTTGTGGTAAGTTTTGCATATGAACGTGCAAGTAATGCCGGCAGCCTTGAAGGAAATCGAAGTCCTGCGGGTGGCCGGCTACCGGGGGACGGGATTTTTGATCGGGTCGACCATGGGCCGTTTCATTTTGATCGAACAATTACTGGCCATGGATTTTAACCGCAAAAACGCGAGCACCGTCTATGGAGCGGTTTGCGAAAAATACCAACAACGGCTGCAGGGAGTTTTTTTTTGCCGCAGGCGCCCCTTCACTCTGGATTGGTTTTTACTTGACCTGATCATGGCCATTGGCCGTGACCAGATCCAAATGTTCACCTGTGAATTTTTATTTTCCCAGCGCAAAGTTCACCTGGTGCCGTTTTTGGAACAGAAGGAGGGCGCATGGCGGATCTGACACGTATAGAAAAAAGAGAACTTCTGGCTCTGGCGCGAAACACTATAAAAAAATATCTGACTGGCGAGGGGCGCACCGCTCCGCCCGTGGCCAAACCAATTTATTTGGAAAAACGCGGGGTCTTTGTCACCCTGCACCGCAAAGGTGAATTGCGCGGCTGCATCGGCTATCCCCTGCCTTACAAACCTCTGGGAGAAGCGGTTGTGGACAACGCCATCGCCGCCGCCAGCGAAGATCCGCGCTTCCCGGCAGTCAGCAGCGCGGAACTCGGAGAACTTGACATTGAAATCTCGGTGCTGACTGTTCCCCAAAAAGTTGCTGGCCCGAACCAGGTGCAGTTGGGCCGGGACGGGATCATCATAAGCAAGGGATCCCAGCGCGGCCTGCTGCTGCCCCAGGTTCCGGTAGAGCAGAAATGGAATCTTGAGCAATATATCTCCTATGGTTGCCGCAAAGCCGGATTGGCCCCGGACGAATGGGAAAAAGGCGTGCAGATCGAGGTTTTCCAGGCAGTTGTCTTCGGAGAAAAGGAAATGGGGGAGGAACCATGAGCGGTTATCAGACCTTTGAGGTCAAGAGTACTCAAAAAATCGAATTCATCGACATCACACCGCAAGTCCGCGAGTTCGTGCGTGCGGCAAAGTGCCGGGAGGGCATGCTGCTGATCTTCAGCCCGCATACCACGGCCGGCGTAACCATCAACGAGAACGCCGATCCTGACGTTCCCCGTGATATCGGTGAGTTTTTCAAGCACTTGCTGCCGGGGCAGGATTATTTCCGCCACGCCGAGGGCAATTCGCCGGCACATATCCTTTCCAGCCTGGTGGGTGCATCGGAAACCCTGATCGTCCATAACGACGAGCCGCTCCTCGGCTCCTGGCAGGGGATCTTTTTCTGCGAGTTCGACGGCCCGCGCCAGCGCCGTTTTTTTCTGAAGATCATCCCCGGTTGAGGCTCCTGGCCATGACGGACCAAGCGCAACACCCTGCCGGCTACCGCCGGCGATCTTTGTGGCCATTTGCTTTCCTTTTGTCACTGGCCGTGGTCTCATTGCTGCTGCATGCGGCGAAGTTCCGCCGCGGAAAAGATGTCCTGAGGCTGCAGGAGCAATATGCCGCGATGGTGCGGACCCAGCCGATCGAAGAGACCAAGGCCGAGCGTGTTCGTTTTTATGAGACCCGGTTTTACCTAAGTTACCCTATGGCCGTTTCCTACACCAGCGCCGATTTCCTTCGCCGCATCGACGGCATTATCTCGCCGTTGCGGCTGCTCGACAGTGAGGTCGACCCGGGCCTGCACGATCTGGCATTCAAACTGAGCGTTGGGGTTTCGGCCGCAGTCCCTGAGGTGGCGCAGCGAAGATTCGCTATTTTTTTCGAGAAGCTCGGGAATATTTCCGGAGTGATCCAAGCATCGTTCTCTCCAAGGGCTCGACGCGGCCCCGGCGCCTGGAGCTACGTATTTGACGTCAGCGGTCGGGCGGAATGGCGATGAAGGCTCTCAAACTGGCTCGTGCTTTCCTTTGGATCCTGGGATCGCTGTCCGTTTTGGCGGCTTTTGCCATCTTGGATTGGTACCCGACCCTCAAGGACCTGGGCCGTCTCCGGCGCGAGCGGGGTGACCTGGAGCGGAAAATAAAGGATTATGGCGCCATGGCCTCCGGCTTCACCTTCCCCGACAGGAACGAAAAGTCGCTTTTCGCGCGCGAAAAAATCAACCTGCGCCGGGCTCTGTTGCAGGCGTATGATGATGATGCCTGGACGGCCCTCGTTCTTTTGGAGCTGCAGGCCCGGGCCAGGGAGGATCGCATTCCCTTTGCCAGCTTCCTGTTCAACTGGCAATTAGTCGCCCCGGAACTCGGTACAACCGGTCCAGGTGGGGCGGATCTCCTGACCGGCTGGATCGACCGGCAGTTCGCCGATATCCAGGGAGGTTTCTCGATCGCTTTCGATACGGCCCGCTTTCCCTGGAATGGAGTCCTCTCCGGCATGCAGTTCCGTCGCGGCCGGTTGGCCAGCCGGCCGGTATGTGTAGTCGCCATGGCGCCGCTGCCGGCGCTGCTGGATTTCATCAACCACCTGTCCTGGGGCGAGACCCGTTTTGAGATCATTCGCTTGCGCCTGGAGCCCGGCATGCCTTTTTCCCGAGCCTGGCTGGTCTGCCGCGGCAACTATTTGGCGCGTAAAACCTCCAAGTGGACGGTCGAAAAAAGAAATGAAAGCGCAGGCGACGGCTTGCTTGTCGATACCGATTCGCCACTGCTGCTGCAGAAAGCCGAACCGTTTCTTGCTCCCCGGGTCAAAAAAGAGGATCTACCCCCCATGGGCAGTCCCTGGTGAACCCCATGCGCGTAGTTGTGCAGAGGGTTTCGCAAGCCAGCGTCGAAATTGACGGACGCACGGTAGGGCGCATCAAAGCAGGACTCCTTTTACTGGTCGGCATCGAGAAAGGGGACGGGGAAAAAGAGATTGAATTCATGGCCGACAAGATTCTCAACCTGCGGATCTTCGCCGATATAGAGGGAAAAATGAACTTGAGCGTTCAGGAGATCAGGGGTGAGATCCTTTCCGTTTCGCAGTTCACGCTGGCTTCCCGCATCAAAAAAGGGCGCCGGCCCGATTTTTCGAACGCTGAGGATCCAAAAAAAGCCGAAGCGCTGTATTCCAGCTTCAATATCCTTCTAGCCAAGTTTGTGCCGGTCGCTCCGGGCGAATTCGGAGCCATGATGGATGTCCA
>SPCN01000336.1 GCA_004525465.1 Chrysiogenales bacterium
ACCAGCATGTCCTTGCGGGGAATGCCGGCGGCTTCCATGCCGTCGACCACGGCGCCGATGACCTCCCAGGTCACGCCGCATACCTTGTGTCCCACCGGGTTGAACTTGATGCCGATGCGTTCGCCCGGAGTGACGAAGCGGCGCCAGGCGTCGCGCGGGTCCTTGGCACCGGTCAAAGAGCAAAGCCCTGCCGCCAGCATGCGCCTGGCTGCCCCGGGAACCGGCTGCATCCCCTGCAGCGCGCCGGGCAGGTGCACCTCGGCGACGATGCCGGGATAGGGCCCCGGCATCGAGCACGGGGTCTTGGGTTGGCACAGGGCCGCGCGAATGTTGCTTTGGATGGCCAACGGATCGGGGCGCGGAGGCTGGGCCGGCTGCTGGGCCAGCGCTTTGCCTGGCAGCAAACTTGCCGCCAACGCGGCGCCGGCCGTGGCCAGGAAACCACGGCGGTCCAGGCCGGGTTTGTCAGGATGAGAAAGGGCCGTCTTTTTCTTCATGGCAGATCTCCTATTTTCGGAGTTATTTTTCGGTAAATTCATTTTGGCGAAAAATGATTTTAGACGCTCGCCTGGAAGAAGTCAAACCATGAATTTTCATTTATAAACTGAAAAGGTTTATACTGGTTGCGTAATTTTCCGGCATTTTTATCTGAAAAAGGAGATTGTCCTGTGCCAGTCATCCCGCGCGCCAAGATCAAGCCCGGCCTCAAAGTGGCCATCGTTTTAAAGGAAGACCAAGCGAGCGGCAAGCTGACCGAAGGGATCGTGAAGGATATCCTGACTCATTCCCCGACCCATCCTCATGGGATCAAGGTCCGCCTGCAAAGCGGGGCGGTCGGCAGGGTAAAAACGATCCTTGAATAACGGGCCAGAAAAACGGCCGAGCATGAAAACCCGAGCGTATTTCTCGTCGGTAAAAAGCGATTGAAAATCGTCCGGTTTTTTGCTATGATTGCCCTTCGGGCCGCAGGCTAATACCCGGTCCCGATCGCAAAAAACTGAATTGGAGGTAGCCAATGGCTAAATCTTTACGTACCCTGTTCGTGATGACCGTGATCGCATTCATATCCCTTGCGGCTGCCCAAAGCGCCGCCGAAAAGGTCGTGGATCCCTGCTCGCTGCTGACCCCGGCCGAGATCCAGGAAATTCTCGGAGAACCGGTCAAGGCCGGCACCCCGAAGATCAACGCCAATCCGCTGGCCGGAGCCGGCTGCACCTATGTTGTCAGCGACTTAGGGTCATTCGCCATCCTGGTCAAGCCGCAGCAAGCCGGCGAAACGCCGGAACGGATAAAGGCCATGTTCGCCAAGATGAAAATGAAGCCGGTCGACCTGCCCGGCATCGGCGACAGTTCTTTTTTCACCAGCCCAGGCTTTGAGATGGTCCAGCTGCACACTTTCAAGGCTTCCAGGTATATCCTTTTCACGCTCATGGACCCCAAGCGAAAAGAGGACGCCGCGCGCCCCCTGGCCGCCAAGCTGATGGAAAAACTGTTGACCAGGCTATAGATCAGGCACTGATCCAGCCCCCGCCTCACCTGACCGGGTTGGAATCCGGATAGACGAATTTGCACTGTTTCCAGAAGTTGTTGCGGTAATCCATATCCACGGCCTGGCCCGTGCTGTCGTTGCCGCCGGAAGGGGCATAGGCCTTGACATACAAGGTGATCGACCGGTAGTGCTCGGGAATGCCCAGTTTCCTGCTGATGGTATAGAAGTGCTGGTTACCCATCAGCACGACGGTTTGGAAAAAGGACATTTTGTAACTGGGACTGATTGTAAATTCGTCGCGATCGCTGCAGGTGAGGTTGATGTTCCCTGAAGCCGGGAACATCCCATCAACACGGAGGGAGACCGTCACCACACGGGTCTGCCAGTTCAGCGACACTCCGGTGATCAAGGCATCGCACTTGTACTTAAGGGCGATGGGCTTCAGCGGCAGCGACAGAGTGTGGCTTTTCATGCCCATTACCTGGTTCTCGTTGATATGCACGGTGACAGTGGTGCCGATATGCCAATTGTTCTCTTCCGCCGCCCTCGAAGTGGGCAGAACGATCCAACCGCCGAAATAGCCTTTCTGCTCCCAGCCGGGCTGGGCCGCGAAGGCTGGAATGAAGAGAAAGCCTTTTGCTGTTTCCCGGCCGTCAATGAGCACCCGGTAACTCGGTTTTAGAGGGACTTCGGAAGCCTTGGGAAGCGGGGCTTCACCGACGTTCTTGTAATTGAAAATGATGCCGAAGCCATCCACGTTGGGCGTCAGATCGATCTTGCTGACCTCCAAGCGGGGAAACTTGAATCGAGGCGGCGGCAGGCGATCGGGAGGAGTCCGGCTGATCACCTTCATGTCGCTGATGGCAAAGGATTGGTTGCTGAAGTCACCCACGGCATTGTCCATGGAGCGCACGCGGATGGTATAGCCGCCGCCGGCCGCTGCCGTGCCGTTTTCATTCTGGCCAACCGTCCAATTATAAGGAGCTCCTGCCGCCAGGGCGTCGGCGATCAGCCCAACCCTGGCACCATCCTTGAAAAGGATCAACTTGACCTTGACCCCGGCCGGGATGTTCGTTGCCGTCCAGGTGACGGGATGCACGCTGTCCAGCAGCCAGTTTTCGCCGCCGTTGGGAGAAGTCATGGTTAGGGATTGGCCATGGCTGGGCAGAATAAAATATATGCCGATCAATGTGATAAGGAATATTTTTTTCATGGGTGGCCTCTTCAGCTTATAAATAATAAAACCAGAAGAAATATCTCATTATTAATTTAAATAAAAAAAAACTTGCCCCAGATCCAGACATCCTCTCAAATCTCGATCACCTTCCAGCCGTAGACGCCAAGAACCTTGGTTCGCCCTACCTGTGTCTCGCACTCACAGTGCTGGTGGCCGTGCAGCAGCAGGCGCGGCGCCGCGCGTTCGATATAGGTGTTCAGGGCCGTGAAGCCGGTATG
>SPCN01000445.1 GCA_004525465.1 Chrysiogenales bacterium
GCCTGGCCGCCGCGATGGCGATGGCGACCTTTTCCCTGACGTTCTGCTGGCCCACACATTCAGCCAGGGACGTCGGCCTGAGAGAAACATTGAAATTCTCCTCGGCCTCATTCAAAGATTGCCCGCCTATGATTCTGCCTATAGCCATGTTTTAAGCTTTGAGTTTTGAGTTTTAAGTTTTGAGTTTGTTAGACTTCTACGCCTTGTTTTAATCTGTATACCAGAGGCACAAGCGCCTCGGCCGATTTTATATTGGGATGCTTGCGGCAGGCAAATTCGACCATCTCCATCGCCTCGGCCCGTTTCTCGCCCCAGGCGATGAGAATCTCCAGGGCCTCGATCTGGAACGGTTTGAAGCCGGCCGCCTGCCGGGCCGGTTCGGCTCCGGCGGCAAAAGACATAAGCTTGCCCTTCAGTTCGGCGAGGATCTGCTGAGCCATTCGCTTGCCTATCGCCGGAAGTGACATGAGGGTCTTGTCGTCGGCGTTCTCGATAGCCGCAGCGATGGTCGCTATCGGCATGCTCAGAGACCGCAGGCCCTTCTTGATGCCCATCCCTTTTACGCTGATATATTTCCTGAAAAAGTCCCTCTCGCCCGTACTCAAAAAGCCGACCATCCTCGGTATCATGTTTCCGCCGCCCGGCGTGCCCTCGTAATATTCCATCGTGCAAAGAGTCAAATCCGAGCCGACCTTACCCGAAAGGGCGCTGACACAATAGCCCGGCAGCATGACCTCATAACCGATCGCCCCTACCTGAACCAGGCAGCAGTCGGTATCGAGCTTAATAAGTTTTCCATCAATCTGTGCTATCATGAATCAATTGACCATTTTCTATTGATTATTTTCTGAGCCTTTTCAATCTTCACATATTAAAAAACAACGCTTTTTGTCGAATTAGCACAACAAATCGCCGCGGCGATGGCATCGGCCACATCGTTCGGTTCGGGCGGCTCCGGCAGGCACAGAATGGTCTGAATAGTTCTCTGCACCTGCTCCTTGGACGCCCTGCCGTTGCCGGTAATCGATTTTTTTATGCGCGTGGCACTGAAACTTCTGACCTCAATCGCCGCTTCGGCACACTTTTGCAGTATAACACCTCTCGCGTGTCCCATCAATATCTCCGTTCTCGGATGGGCATAATGCGAGTACAATTCTTCGACCGCCACGACGTCAGGGCTTAAACTTTTAAGCAGCGACGCCGTATCGTCGGCTATCCTGTTCAATCTCTGCTCCAAAGGCAGGTCGGCAGGCGTGCGAACGACACCGGCCTCAATCAATTTCTCACCATCCGGCCCAATCTCCAGGCAGGCATACCCGCAGACGAGCAAACCCGGATCTATACCGAGGAATCTCATTTCTTATACCTTTTTGTAAACTCTTGTATAATCCTATCTTTTCCCTTGTCAGCATCATCCCCTTTGTCATGCTTCTTGAGAAATTCATATCTGCCAACACCCAACTCTTTGCTTTCCCAAAATCCTCCTTCTGGTGTATCTCTAAACATTACACCTGACACTGCAAGGTAATCACGTATAGCGTCAGCTAAAGCATAATCCTTGTTTTTTCTCGCTATGTCTCGCATATCATTTAATATATAGAAATCATTCATAATCTCTTCATCTTCTGGATGAGACTGTAAATATTCGTCTTTTACAATACCAAGCACGTCTCCGCCAAGCCTGCCGAACTGTTCATCAACCGCGCCGAGAGTTTGCGCGGTTGCGTTGCCGTCCTGGAGCAGCTTGTTTGCCAGACGAACCAGATCGAATACGACCGACAGGGCAACCGAGGTATTCAGGTCATCGTTCATCGCCGCTTCAAATCGGGCCTTCAACTGCTCAAGCTGTTCTGCGACCTGGCTGTCAAGCTCGCCATCGGCCGCTGTGCTCATCTCTTTTCGTACAGCTTTGACAGCCTCGGTTATTTTTCCGTAACCGCTCTGGGCTGCAAATAACGCCGCATCTGAAAAGTCGATAGGGCTTCTGTAATGGCTGTTCAAGATCAACTGCCTTACCGCCAGCGGGTCATAACTTTGAGTTAATCTTTCGTGGGCGCCCGAGAAGGCCTGCTTAAGCGTGATAAAATTATTCAGGCTCTTGCCCATTTTCTGCCCGTCCACGGTGACCATATTGTTGTGCAGCCAGTAGCGAACGAACTGCACGCCGTTGGCCGCCTCGGACTGAGCA
>SPCN01000280.1 GCA_004525465.1 Chrysiogenales bacterium
CCACCCGCTGCATTTCGTGCAGGCGGCCAAGATCGGAGCCGACATAGCCACCATCCCCTTTGCCACCCTGGCCCAGCTGCTCAACCACCCCTTGACCACCAGCGGCATGGAACGCTTTTTAAAGGATTGGCAAAAGGTCAAACCCTGACGGATGAAGAAAAAAGTAAAAATCCTGATCAGTTTTTTTTTATACTTTTCTTTTTGGGCGGAGCATATTTCGCCGCCAAATACTATGTATACCATTTGATCGTTTCCGGCAGCCACGTCGACATCCGCTTCAGTGATCTGCGCCTCTCGCTTTTTCCCCTGGGGCTTGAGATCCGCGATATCAAAAATTTCCCGATCAAAAACGAAAACCTGGTCTCGTTCTCTGCGGTCAATGTTTACCTGCCGCCAACCTCGCTGTTCATGAAAAAAAAAGCTGTCAGCATTGAGATCGAAAAACCGCTTTTTATGCTCAACGACGAATTGCTGAAAAGCAAGACCGGCGACAAAGCGCTCGGTTCAGCCTTTACCATCAACCGCGTCAGCATCCGCCACGGCGAACTCGTCTACAAAGGCAAGGACGTGCAGGTGCAAATGCTCGATTTCAATCTGCAGTCAGGGAGCCTGACCGCCGGACTGGCCATGCGCCTGGATTCACCGCATTTGAAAGTTACCATTCCCGTCAGCGGCGAACCGGTCACCCTGGAAGGCAACCTGACCGGCGAGGTCCGCCGGCAGGGGACTGCCTGGAGGATCAACCAGTTCGTCTGGCAGACCCGGGAGGTTCTCTTCAACCTTAACGGCCGTATCCTGAAAGACGGTTCCTTCTATTTCAATACATTCGCCCAGGGCAATCCCGAAAATATCCTGCGCCCCCTTTTGGGAGCATTGACCGTCAAGGGCCTGGCCTATGTGAACGCCAAGATCGCCAGGAATGTGAAAGGCAAGGTGCAGATCAAGACCGATTTCACATCGCCTTCCTTCCTGATCAAGGAAAACTCCGTTACTAACTTCTCCGGAAATTTAAACTGGAACAGCCAGACCCGCAACCTGGACCTGGAAGCCGCGTTCGACACGCCGCTGGCAAGGGCCTCGCTGCGCGTAGGCAGCAAAAGCGGGGAAACCAATATCATGCTCCGGGACATTCCGGCCGCGTACGTATCCCGCATATTGGACATTGAAGGCGACGCCCCCCTGGCCGGGATCATCACAAACGGCGCCTTGCAACTCAACAGTGAATTCATCCGCGGCCGGGCCGAAATGGATGCCGGCCCGTCCCATTCTTTCAGCCAGCCTTTCGTGGCCCGGGGCACCATTGATTTCCTGCGCGAAAAGAAAATAAAACAGACTACGTTTTCCGGGCAGCGGTTGCAGTTCAACGGCGGGCAGGTCAGCATCAGCGGCAAAACCAATTCGCTGGCCAAGACAACAAACATTAAAATTGACGCCGAATTGACGAACTTGGAAAACATGACAGCCTACTCAGCATACTACCTGGGCATCGATTTGCTGCCGTGGAAACTGAGCCGGGGGAGCGGGTCGTTTCATCTAGATCTGGACAAACGGCCGGGCCACAAGCAGATCGACAGCCGCTTCACACTTGCCAACTTCCTGGCCAACCTGCAGGGGATCTCATCGTTGCAGGGCGAAGTCAGTAGCACGGCGTTGCTAAGCCGGGGAGAATTCCTTATCAGCGCCCCCGACCTGCGCAGCCGGGCCGAACTGAACATCGCCGCCCAAAAGACCAGCATTCATTTCCGGGACGTGGCAGGCGAAGCACAAAAGATCATGAAGATCCTGGGCATGGAACTGGACCTGCGGGGCAGGATCAGCGGTGATTTCACCTACAACTCGGGCCGGGCCTTGCCACGACCGGAACTGTTCGGTTCCCTAACGGCGCCGCGGCTGAATTTTATGGGATTCGCACTCACGCAGGTCAAAAGCGCCCTGCGCTCCAATCTGCAAAATATAACCTTGAGCGGTTGGGAATTTCAATACAAGGGTGGCCAGGCCCATGCCGAGGTCAGCATCGATTACGGGCAGAAAAAGTTCGACTTGCAGGGCCGCATCGACGGCATGGACGTAGCACGACTGCATGGAGAATTCAGTGGCCGGGCCGACCTGGAGATCGACGGCCGCGGTGAATTCCTGAAAGATCCGCTGACGCTCTCCTACCGATTCAGCAACGTTCATTTTTACCGCGACCGCGCATTCAGCTTCAACGGCAGCGCCAAGATAGTAACCGATTTTTCCGATTTCAGCCTGAACACAGGTGGTGAACTGTTCAACCAGGACGGGGTTTCCCCGTTTGCACTAGATATCAGTCGTAAAGCTTCGCGTTATTCCGGGACATTCAATTTGAACCTGATGGATCTGAACCTGCTGATTCCCTGGAAAAACAATGCCGGCAGCATGCGCTTGCTGGGACAAATTTATTCGGACAGCAGCGGCATCATCAACAGCCGGGGAGTGGCCATCTTTTCCGGCCAGACCCTCTCCCTGCCGAACTTCTCCCATTCACTGGACAATTTCCAGGGCACGGTCACTTTTGTCAATAAGAGTTTTATCCTGCAGTCGCTGCGCGGTGAAATGGGCGGCGGCACGGTGGAAGGCAATGGCCGCCTGGTCATCGGCCCCAGCAGTCTGCAAAGCATGACCTTCAACCTCCAGGGAAAAGACCTGCGCCTTTATCCCATGGACCGCACGTCCTGCCTGGTCAATCCCGACCTGACCCTGAAATACCGGCAGAAACAATTGCTGCTGTCCGGGACCCTGGCATTCCAGTCGGTCGATTGGCAAAGAGAGATCGATGAACGCTTCATCTTTAACACCCGCTCGGAACTATCGACTGCCGAATCCAAGATCCAGGAAATGCTGCAGCTGGATATCGGGCTGAACAGCGAGAATATCCTGATGAACAATTCCCTGGGCCGTGTCAAGGGCAAATTCAAGTTGCGGCTGACAGGCAATGCCAATTTTCCCATTTTAAGCGGGACCTGCGAAGGCAGCCAGGGAGAAATCTATTTTTCCGACCGTTCCTTCAACCTGCTGAAAGCCAAACTGGTTTTCAAAAACAATTTTTTCATCGATCCGCTGATCCAGGTCGAATCGGAAGCGTTCATCCAGAATTATCGCATCCGCTTCGACATCCGCGGCAGTGCCTCACGCGCCAAACCCGAACTTGTTTCCTCACCGCCGTTGCCGCCCCAGGATATCCTGGCCCTGGTCTCCCTGGGCGAGGGGTTCAAAAGATCGGGTTCGACTGAACTCAGTTCGCAACTTGGCAGCACGGCCATGGTTACCACCAAGCTGACCGAAGAGATCAAGAAACGGGCCAATAAACTGCTGGGCATCAACCTGCTGCGCATCGATCCCATCCTCTCCGGTCAATCGGAACTGGACACTTCGCGGCTGACCATCGGCAAAACCATCTCCAAGGATCTGATCGTTGTCTACTCCACCAACCTGTCCACATCGCGCCAGGAAATCCTTTACATGCAATACCAACTGTCC
>SPCN01000439.1 GCA_004525465.1 Chrysiogenales bacterium
ATTCTCACCGGCGGTGCTGGCCGCGCAGTGGCGGGAAACGCTGGGACTTACCAGTTGAACTCGCGCAAAGTGTTCTTTCTTTCCTCTTCCGCTTTTTCTTTTCTCTCCGAAAGCGGGACGTTCTTGTCCGGCACCATATAATCGCTTGAATAGGCCTTCAAGGGGAACTGGCTGCGCTTCATGCCTTAGGTATATGAAAGCGTAAAGCGATGGGTGGTCCCCAGGTCCCCGTACGGGGAGAAAGCGTAATCAAGGCGCAGGTCCTTATTGTGCAGGCCGGCGCCGCAGGAGAACCCTGACCCGGCATTATCGCTGCGCCCGTTCCTGAAACCGGCCCTTACAAAGAACGACTCTTCCCTGTTCAACTCGAACTCCCCCTCCGCCCCAGCCCCCAGGGTGGCGTCGCTGGCGCCGTTCTTCACCACGTCGGCCATTACCCAGAACTGCTGGCGGATAACCCTGGCGGCCCCGGCCCTCAGGATAAGGGGCAGGTCGAAAGACGTGGAGCCGAGCTCCAGCTTCCCGCCGATATTGGCCGCCGAAAGGCCGTAGCGGTATTTATCGTGCAGCAGCAGCAGGCCCAGGTCGCCCGCCCAGGAATACGCGCTTTCGGAAGCCGCTTTCTGATAGAGCGCCTTCACGGCCGCGCCCCCGTAGACGCCCCGGCCCAGCGAACCGGAAATGCCGGAAAGAAAAGCCGCGTCGCGCGAGTCGAAAGTACCTGTCCTCACGCCCGCGGCGTTGAGCTGGTCCATCTCGCCGCTGAGCAGGAGGTTGGCCCCGCCAAAAACGGTGGCGGTACGGCTGAGCGGCTGCACATAGGCCAGCACCTCGTGGCGCATGCCCTCCAGCCATTCGCTGTGGGAGAATATCACTTCCTTGCGCATGGCCATGGAGGAGCCGGCCGGATTATAGAACACGCTGAGCGCGTCGTCGCCGGAGGCGCAGTAAGCGCCGCCCAGCGCCGCCGCCCGCGCGCCGGCGTCGATCTTCAGGAAAGGCATGGCTTCGCCGCCGGTCCCGCCGGGGAAGGCCGGCCGGATCAAGAGCGCTACCAGGAGCGCGGCGCCGCGCCAGTTTTTCATATCACCACATCCCGAAGAACTTGCCGCTTGCTTTGCCGTGACCGGCCGTCTTCACCAGGTAAATATAGAGCCCGCTGGCGGCTTTAGCCCCGCCTTTAAGCTTTCCGTCCCAGGTAACCTCGTTCAGCGCGTTCACCCCGTCGCCGGCGGTGAGCGTGCGCACCAGTTCCGCCGCCGGGTTGTAAATATACACCCTCACGTTGGTGGCGTCCAGCGGGATGCCGGTCATGGTCAGCGCATGCCTGCGGAAATCGCAGGGATTGGGATAGGCCTTCATGTTGAGGAAGTTCTGCTCCTCGGCCTGCACGCGCACCGAATACACCGAAAAATGGCTGACCCGGGCGGAAAGGGTATTGGCCGCGGTGTCCCGGACAAAGCCGTCCACGACGGGCGTCCAGATCCCCTGCGCCTCGTCCAGGTAGTAGAGGCGCGCCTGGGTCTCCGTAAAGTAATCCCCGTCCATGCGGCCGTCGCCGTCAAGGTCGGGGTAGGACATGGTGAGGGTGACGGGCAGGGAGAAAGCGGTTATGGGCGTGCCGTCCGGCATATAGGCTTTGAATTCGCGGGACAGGTCCACGGTAAGGGGCTTCAGTGAAGTGGCGGCGGCGGCGTCGGCGGCGGCGGCGCGGGCGGCGGCCACCGTGGTGATATGCACGTACAGGCTGCCGCTGTAGGCGCCGGCGGGGATGGTGACGGCCATGGTATCGCTATTGGCCACATAGCCGCCGGAAGCCCCGCTAAGGGCCGTGTCCAGCATGAACGTAGAACCGGTGCCGCCGGCAAGAACAGTAGGGCCCAGATTGCCCGCCATATCCGTGGCGGAAAAGCTGAAGGTGGCGGTGCCGGTGGAGTACCAGGTCTCGATATGGCCGGTGAAGGTCCAGGTAGAGCCGGTGACGTATCCCGGCGTGAGCGCCGCGGTCTGGCCGCCGCCGAAAGTGGTGTAGGTAAGCGAGGGCGAAGAGGAATAGACCCCGGTGGCTTCCTCAAGATGGAGGGACACGGCCAGCGTGACGCTGCTCACCGCCGGCTGGCCGGAAGTAAGCGTGATGCGGGCCTTGGGGCTGATAGTGTCCACGCGCTGCCCGTCGGAAACAGCCGGGACGGAATATGTTGCGCCGTTGTAGGACTTAACG
>SPCN01000452.1 GCA_004525465.1 Chrysiogenales bacterium
CGGCCATCATTGATGCCGGGGTGGAAACCTATACCAAAAAAACCTTCAGCGGCCAGCGCTATGACATCTGGACCATGCAGAGCGGCTTTCACAGCCTTCCTGCAGTCAACGGATTCATGCAAAAGGACGGGGCGGATTTCAAGGCTTCTGATGTTAAGTACGAAACCTCCGAAGACCTGGTTAAATTTTCCCTGGACCTGTCAGGTTCCTACCCGGATGAAGCCGCATTGAAGTCACTGAAACGCACCCTGGTGCTTGAGAGGGGAAAGCGGGTAATCGTTACCGATCAGTATGATCTATCTGAAGTAACAGGCCCTTTCGCCCTCAGCCTGCTGGCAGCCCAAAAACCAGAGCTTCAATCCCCCGGGAACATCCTGTTGGCAGACAACGGACTGACAATTTCCTTCTCAGAGGCGCAGTTCGACCCGTCAATCGAGACGATTGAAATCGATGATTCGCAGCTCCGGAGATCCTGGGGAGAAATGATTTATCGCATTGTCCTGACCCTGTAGGAAGTCCAGGACAAGGGAGAATACAAGGTGGAATTCAGCAGTTGATAGGGGCAATTCCTGAATTGCCCCTACACGGAAACGGAACGCCGGTCTCCTGACCGGCAATTAAATCAAACCTCCGAAAGGCATTCCCCGGGAACGCCAATCTCCTGATTGGCAAACGCTGCAGCCTACTGAGCGGAAACATCCCTGTGTGGAAAGCCAATCTCCTGATTGGCACTCAAATAAACGCCGCCGTCAGGCGGCAACCTGGTGAAGGCCGGAGGCCTGACATGATTTAGCCCGGGGTGACCCTACAGAGCTCGAAGAGCGATGGAGAGGAACCCCGGGAAAAAGGGAATCCCCAAACAAAACCGTGGAGCGCTGTAAGTGCGACACGGGGAACGGCTCGAATCAAAAAACATAAAACTTCAAATCGATTCCGACTCCGACCCCAACCCCGGATCGTTAATGGACATGCCGGTCAGGAGACCGGCGTTCCACGCAAGGATGATGCCCTGGTAGACTTCCCCCCTACTGTCCCACTCCGGCGGGCAGGCTTTCATTACCCCATTTGTCCAGGGCCGTGACAGTGTAGGTAAAACCTGCGCCAGCCGGGGGAGCCTCATCCACAAAGCGGTTAATCGGCACAAGGGGAGAGATTTTCCGCGGCTCACCGCCTGCGGCCGTACGGTACACATGGTATCCGGAAAGGTCGGTTTCGGCATTATCGTCCCAGGTAAGCTGGGCCCTGTCCGGCATTCGAACCACGATCAGGCCGGAAGGAGGCCGGGGAGGAAAAACATCTTCAGGAACAAATGATTCAAGAACCAGGGGTTCGCTGAGAAGGATAGCACTGCTGCTCCTGTCGATGGTCCTGAACTCAAAAGTGATGAGTTTCCCGAAGGTAAAATCGGAGACAATGAAAAATGTATCCCTGGTAACTTCTTTTAAATTAACCAGGAATTCAGGATGGGTTTTTCCCGGCTCCGGCTTGAAATCCTGCGGCATACGCCATTCAATCCGGATTTCAGTCTCTGAAGTCCCGGTTTTCAGGCCGGCTGGGGGAACAGGTGGGTTAACAGGTTTCCAGCTCACCTGGTTGGAAAATCCGGATTGTTTGCCTCTCAGATTTTTGGTCCTGACCGCGAAAAGGCATGGCGAAGACTGGCTGCCGTCCGGGGCCGGCACATAAGACCTGTCGAGAAAGCTGAGTATCTTAATCTCTGGGCCGGGCAGGACGGCAACCGGATCGGTTTCATATATCTGTTCAGCTTCCCCTTCGCACAGCCTGTAAACCTCTATTTCAGACAGTTCCCGGACAGGGTGGGGAAAAGTGAGGTATAAATCCTGTCCCGACTGCAGCAGTTGCAGGCTGTCCACCAGCACCACATCCGAAGGAAGGGGAGGCATGGGGTCTCCCACCTTGGCGCAGGAAAGGGCCGGGAGCAGCAGGAAAGCCAGGATCAGGAAGCCGCAGCAGCGCAGGGCTTCCTTGTTATCAAAGAATATACTTTGAGATATTTTCATCTTTAACCAGCCCTGAAAGCCTGTTTATAACAAAATCAGTATCAATCAGGACCTCTTCGCCTTTACTTTCAGGGGCGGAGAAAGAGAGTTCGTCCAGGAGGTTTTCCATTACCTTTATCAGCCTGCGGGCTCCGATATTCTC
>SPCN01000328.1 GCA_004525465.1 Chrysiogenales bacterium
AAATCCAGGTTGGTTTCAGGGTCCTTGCCGGCGTTGCAGACATAAATTTTGCGCAGCAGGTCGATCTGGCCGCTGAGTTCATGGGCCAGGCCCTTTTTCCTTTCGGCCGGAGCTTTTTTTTGCGCCATACCGAACAGATCGCGCAGTTGGGCGTCGAAATCAGGGACAAGCGGCGCCGCCTGCCTTTTCTGATAATGACGGCGCACCAGGTAGGGCACGCCGGCTTCGGTCGAGCGGCGGACCTGCTCATCTTCGACCAGCCAACCCAGGTTGTGAAATGACACCTGGGCGGAAGCAGTGCGAAAAATTTCTTCAACAAAAGGCTTGATGGTGTTTTCCAGCGACTCGGACATGCTGTTGAACTGGTTCAGGACATAATATATCTTGTAATTTTCCACGTAGTAACGCAAAACCCTGAGAAAGCTATCCTGGGGGAACTGGCCCGCGGCTTCACTTATGAAGTCATCCAGGTTTTTCGCTTCACTGTCGCTGCCGCTTTCCAAAAAATCGCGCAAACGTTGGAAAAACAGGGCCTGCGGAGCCTTGGCATGATCCTGCAGCAATGGTGACGTCAGCATGATGCCCAGCATGCGGAACAAGACGGCCTTGGCCATTTCAGCCGCGGTGTGGGTGGCGGCCCGCAGCTTGGGCGTGAACAGGATAATGCCGCTGTTGGAAAGGGGCAGGAATTCCAGGACGTTGCGGTCGAGGCCGGCTTTCAGGTCGATAACCACGTAATCGGCCTGCAGGCCGTTGATGCCGGCAATCAGTTTTTCCTTGACCGCCGGACTGAAATTGACGATATCATGGACAAATCCCAGCGGCGAGGCGATGAAACTGAAATTGGCAAAGGCCCGGTCCGGGTCCATGGCGGCAGGCAGCTCCTGCCGGCATTCCTGCAGCGGGCAGTCCTTTTTGAGAAAATGAAACAAATCCTTGCGGACCTTGATGTCCAGAAAATTTCTCAGACTGGAGGTCCCGGTATCCAGATCGATCAGGACGGTTTTGTGGGTCTTGGCCAGGGCCAGGGCGAAATTTAACGCGAAAGTCGTTTTCCCCACGCCACCTTTTCCCGAAGATACCGGTAAAATCCTCATAGGTGGTCTATTTCCCCTTTTATTGTTGTTATGCTCATTTTCAAGTCAGCGGCAACTCTGTACCACATCCATCCCATTGCATCTATCAGGGCAATATAGACCAATCGCTGCGAAAAATCAATAGAGAGGCCGGTTCAGGTGATCTTGGTGCCGGGGAGGATATTTCTAAACAGAACTCTGGGAAACCACCAGGGCCGGGTCAGCCATGATCTTGCGCAAGACCGGGTTCACGGCCTGTACAGCGCCGCTGCTGAAATATTCGATATGACCGCTCCCGGGGCCGGGATTGAGTCGGCCGGTCGAAAGCAACCGGCGCCTAAGTTGGCGGGCCACTGGTTCGGCCGTGTCGATAAGTTCGACCTGAGGGCCGCAGAGTGAGGCGATATCTTCCTTTAACAACGGGTAATGGGTGCAACCGAGCACCAGGGTGTCGATTCCTTTTTTCAACAGCGGCCGCAGATTTTTTTTTAAAATGGCCGTGGTCTGCGCGTCATCCAGGCAGCCCGTTTCGATCAGCTCTACCAGACCCGCCACCGGCTGGGTGTACACCTCCATGCCGGCCGAGAAATCATTCAGCAGCCGGAAAAAGCGTCCGCCCCGCAAGGTCAGGGGCGTTCCCAGCACACCTATTTTCTTGTTCTTGCTCATACTTTGAGCCACTTTCACAGCCGGTTCCACGCCGATTATTTCCAGGCCGGGAAAAGTCAGGCGCAGCAATTCCAACGCCGCTTCGCTGGCCGAATTACAGGCCACCACCACAGCCTTGGCCCCCTGGGCCAGAAGAAAACCGGTGATGGCCAGGGAACGCCGACGGACAAAATCACCGCTCCTGTTGCCATAGGGGCAATGAGCCGAATCTGCGAAATAGATCAGGTTTTCATGCGGCAAGATGCGGCGGACAGCCTGCAGTACCGACAGGCCGCCGACACCGGAATCGAAAAAACCCACCGGAGCTACAGGTAGCGAATTGTCAGTAGGGCTTTCTTTCTTGTTCATCGGCAACAATTATACATCAATTCCCCCCCCGGTGCATCTGCAGCTGCTGCCGCTCGGCAAAGTGAAATTTCCGATTTGACTTTTTCTTATGATTAATGATATTTTATTGCCAGTTCCGGAGGCAAACGAAAATGGAAAAACGGCTGGAAAAAAGATTACTTCATAGTTTGGAACTCATGTATGGCGGGAATGACACCTACAGCCCCGGAAGCACGCGCAACATTTCCCGACACGGCATGCTGATCCAGGCCGAAAACCAGATTTTCCCCATCCACCATGAGGTTAAGGTCCTGTTGACCCTGGGCGGTGAGATCGTTAGCCTGAGGGGCATAGTATGTTGGAACAGCGAATTTTTCGGCCTGGAACCGCTGACCGAAAAGCAGTTGGGCATTTTCATCCCCAATCCGCTGCCCGAATATGTCGATTATATCGAGCGGATGAACTGACACCGTTTGTTCTGCGTGACGGCAATTTACCTTTTCCAATCATTTCTTTTTCATTGAGACAATGCTAATTAAAGTGTAGAATAAATTGGGCTACGTTCCCAAAAACAGGAATTGGCGATGGAGGAAAGATACCCATGAAAAAACAATGTACATGCTGGTTGGGCTTGATTTTGCTCTTATCATTGACGGTTTTGGCATTCAGCGGGGAAGCAGGCCCAGATGTCAAGGCTGTTTCGGTCAGCGAGAAAGTTTACCAGATCAGCGGATTGTCCGGGGCGGGCAACGTCGCTTTCCTGGTAGCCGGCCAGGGAGTCTTGGTGGTGGACAGCGGCGCCAGCCCTGCCGACGGCCTGATCATTGTGAATAAAATCAGGAGCGTGACCGATCGGCCCATCCGCTACGTAGTGTTGACCCATAGCCACGGCGACCACGTTTTCGGGCTGCAGTCATTCCCCCCCGGCACCCTGATCATCGCCC
>SPCN01000319.1 GCA_004525465.1 Chrysiogenales bacterium
AAGGCGTAGGTTGCCATGGTGATCCCTTTGGGACTGAGGAGTCCCTGTTTGATCATCCCGACCAGGTCGATATAAGCGACAAATTCGTTCAAAACCACCTTGGTGCCCAACAGGCTGCCGAAGTGGAAGGCGTCGCGCACCGGCACGCCGATGCCCATGGCCAGGTAGCGCAGCACCACCCCGAAAATGAGCTGCAGCGAGAGTGGTTGGCCGAAATGGGCCTTGAGATAGGCGTTGACCTGCAGCAGGTCGCCCAGGCCGACGAACAGGTAGTTGACCAGGGCGATGCCGGCGATGAAGGCCAACAGCATGGCACCGACATTCAGGGCCAGGTGCATGCCGTCGCCGGCACCGGTGGCCGCCGCTTCGATAAAGTTGGAGGCGTTTTTTTCAACCTTGAGGCGCACTGTGCCTTTGGTCACCGGCGTCCCGGTCTCCGGGTAGAGGATCTTGGCGATGACCAGCGAAGCCGGAGCGGCCATGACGCTGGCCGCCAGCAGCTGCACGGCAAAACGGATCTGGGCTTCGGCCAGCGGTATTTTCTGTACTTCGGCCAGGGCCTGGCCGAGCATCTGGATGTAGGCGGCCATCACGCCGCCGGCGATGGTGGCCATGCCGCCGACCATGACGGTCAAGATCTCGGAGTTGGTCATGGCGCCGATATAGGGCTTGATCAGCAGCGGCGCTTCGGTCTGGCCGACGAAGATGTTGGCCGTGTTGGACAGCGATTCGGCGCCGCTGGTGCCCATGAGCTTGGCCATGAGCCAGGCCATGCCCTTGACCACCATCTGCAGGATGCCCAGGTAATACAGCACCGAAGTCAGGGTGGCCACGAAGATGATGGTCGGCAGGACCTGGAAGGCGAAAAACATGCCCAGGCTGTCGGGACCGGAATTTTCAGCCAGGCGGCCGAAAACGAACTTCGATCCTTCGGTGGTGAAACTCAGCAGGCTGACCACGGCGCCGCCAAGCCAGGAAATGACCACCTTGGGCCAGCCCAGCGGCGAAAACCAGGAGCTCAGCCTGTCGCTGTACAGGATGAAAACAGCGAATGTCACCTGGATGGCGATGCCGCTGAAAACAAGCCGCCAGCTGATGCGCCTGCGGTTATTGGAAAACAGAATGGCTATGCCTATGATCAGAAAAAGGCCCAAGACCCCCCTGAGCAGTGAAATCATGTTCATCGGTCACCTGCTTTTGCGGTTCAATTTTAAAAAACAATCATAAATGCGGGGGTTATAAAAGTCAAGGATGTAGAGGCGATCCTCGTGATCGACCGGACATAGGATCCGTAGGGGCAGGCCTCCGTGCCTGCCCATTTTCATTCAGGTCCCAAAAGGGCGGACACAGTGGTCCGCCCCTACAGACCATTTCATAAAAACTGCTTTTCTATCTTCTCGTAATATTCGATGATCTGGTGCACATATTCCCTTTTTTTGATATAGCTGCCCGGGAAAAAACTGCGCTTGAAGCCGTAAATGACGAAATTCTTCAATTCCTTGGGAGTGATGTGGAAGGCCTGGACGGCCTTGAGGATCTCGGCGCTCACCGTGGTCTGGGAAACGGTACGGTTGTCGGTGCAGAAGGTGGCTGACAGTTTGGCCTTGCGCATATGCTTGAAAGAGTGTTCGGCAAGGCTGTGGATGGCAGGATTGGTCTGCAGGTTCGAGGTCAGGCAGACTTCGATGGTGATGCGCCGGTCGGCGATGAACTGCACCAGGTTGGCGATATAGGCTTTCTTGTCCTTGATTTCCGGGCTTTTGATCATGTCGGCGTCAAAAAGATAAACGGCATGGCCGATGCGGTCGGCGTGCAGGTCGGTGATGGCCTGGAAAATGCTCTCCGGTCCGTACGCTTCACCGGCGTGCACGGTTTTCTTTAAAAAATGCTTGTGGGCCAGGGCATAGGCCTGGGCATGATCCCCGGCCGGATAGCCGGCTTCGGCACCGGCCAGGTCGAAACCGACGATGGGCAAAGTGAGTGTCATCCTTGCTTCCACCGCCGCCCGTACCAGCTCCTGCGAAGCCAGGGAAAATATCCATTTGCGCTCGGAATAGGCGTGCACCTTGAGCAGGTTGTCAAAATACTCGGAAAACCCGTAGTCGAACATGCGCATGGCGCAGGCGATGATGCCGTATTCGAAGGGCGGCTCGGCGCCGCTTTTCACCTGGGCACGGGAATTGAATTCAACTTTGGCCCTGTCCAGGCCGCGGTTCAGCGCGGCCAGGACATCGATGCAGGACATGCGGGCGTTCTGGTGCAGCTGCGGAGCGAAACGCACCTCGATATAGCGCACGCCCTCGTTTTGGTTGTCCTGGGCCAGCTCGTAGCCTACCCGCTCCAGGGCCGATTCTTTCTGCAACACCGCCGTGGTGTATAGGAACCCTTTCAGGTACTCGGTCAAGCTGGCATATTTGTTTTTGAAAACCAGGCGCTGCAGCCCTTTCTCGTCATAGGCCGGCAGTTTGACCCCGTTCTCCCTGGCCAGATCGATCAGGGTCGAAAGGCGCAGCGAACCGTCCAGGTGCAGGTGCAGATCGGTTTTCGGGATCTTCTCGATGAATTCCTTGTTGATTTTCATTTTCATTTGCTCTCTTGCATGACCAGGGCGATCTCCGGTTTGTTCAGGGCGATTTCTTCGGGGTTCAGGCCGTTCAATTCATGGGGGAAGACCAGCCATTTGTCGGTTTCATGGACATAATATTCCGGGCGACGCTCGGTACGGTTGTTGTCGGGTTTGAAATAGACCGCGGCCACGCGGATATCATGGGGGGTATTGCGCCGCGAAAGCACGTTCAGGGTATCAATGATGGCCTTGATGCTCAGGCCGGTATCGTAGACGTCGTCCACGATCAGCAGGCAGTGCGCAGCATTGGCGTTCTTGACGATATAGTTCAGGCCGTGGACCTGGATGCACTTGCCGCGCTTTTCAATGCCCTCATAAGATGATGTGCGGATGGCGATGTGGTCGCTGGCCACGCCGAAGTGTTCGAGCAGCTCCTGTACGGCGATGCCCACCGGCGTGCCGCCCCGCCAGATGCCGACGATGAAATCGGG
>SPCN01000347.1 GCA_004525465.1 Chrysiogenales bacterium
GGATCGAGCAGCAGTGGGAAACAGGGAGGCTCCTGGTTGCCGAGACGAAGGGCAAGGCCGGGGCGCTCCTGGTTCTGGACGAGGTACAGAAGGTCACCGGCTGGTCCGAGGTTGTAAAAAGGCTTTGGGACAGCGACACCCGCAATCGTATATCACTCAAGGTCGCTCTCCTGGGTTCGGCGCCGCTCCTGATTCAGCGGGGGCTGACCGAAAGCCTTGCCGGCCGGTTTGAGATCATTCCCGTGATTCACTGGTCTTACGCAGAAATGCGGGAGGCTTTCGGGTGGGACCTTGACCGCTTCATCTATTTCGGCGGCTATCCCGGAGCGGCCGACCTGATCGACGACCGGCAACGCTGGTCGCGTTACATCATCGATTCGCTCATCGAGACGACCCTTTCCCGAGCCATCCTGCTCCTGACGCGGGTCGACAAACCCGCCCTGCTCAGGCGACTTTTTCAACTCGGTTGCTCCTTCTCCGGACAGATTCTTTCCTACCAGAAGATGATCGGGCAGCTCCAGGACGCGGGCAATACGACGACCCTGGCCCATTACCTGGAACTGCTGACCGGCGCCGGCATGCTGACCGGCCTGCAAAAGTTTGCCGCGCATCAGGTTCGCGAACGGGCATCGAGCCCAAAGCTTCAGGTACTGAACACGGCGCTTATCAGTGCGCAATCGCGGCTTACCTTCGATGAGGCGCGAAAGGATCGGGAGTTCTGGGGCAGGATGGTGGAATCGGCGGTTGGCGCACATCTGATCAACAGCGCCGCGGGAGCGGGCACCGAGCTGTTCTACTGGCGTGAGCGCGGCAGAGAAGTCGATTTTGTCCTGCGTTCCGGCAAGACCGTGGCCGCCATCGAAGTCAAGAGCGGCTCCCGCAAGGAAGGGCTTCCGGGCATGGATGTATTTGACAAGACCTTCAAGCCGCAGCGGAAACTGCTGACCGGCGGCGACGGCATCCCCCTGGAAAAGTTCATGCTCACCCCGGCTTCGGAGTGGGTCGCAGGATGAAGGACTTGACCCATTTCGTATGTCAACGCCTATCGTGCAATGTGGGACGAAGGAGGATATGCGAAGAGTGAAAGGAGAAGTTTGAAATGAGGAAAACGCCATCTGATCTGGCACAATATTCCGAACTTCCGGCAGATATCAAAAACCGCATCCGGAAAGCACAGCGCCAGGCAGTTCTGTCAGCCAACGCCCACAAGCGCCAAGGCGCAGCGGTGACCAACTTTGATCTGCGCTTGCCTGCACCTCAGTCGGAACGGGCGCAAGCCGCCTTGAAAGATCCCTGCCTTTTCGATTCAACTGGGTCAAAGAAAAAACGGCAATAAGTAATTGTCGTTCAAAGCAGTAAATGAAAATACCCGTTAGAGGAATTTTAAATGCCGGCGAAGAAATGCGCTTGATAAAAGGCGGCCGTTATGCCATATGGCGCCATGAATCTCCGATTATTCCGCAGGGAGCATGCATACTTGCTTCTTTGGCAACCCGCACGGACATGTGACATAACGCCATGACGGAAAGAATCCGCCGCCCTTTCTGGGGTCTCAGTCTTTTTGATTTCTACGTTCGCAGAAATGTCTTCGGGCAGAGGATGCCGCTGTTCGCCAGCTTCAAGCTGACCTACCGCTGTAACCTCTCATGCTTGGCCTGTCCCTTTCATATGCGTGCTGCGGATGATCATTCTCAGATTACCTGGGATGGCGCCATAGAGGCGCTGGAGGCCCTCAAAAGGCGCGGTACGAGGATTGTCGTGTTTGAAGGCGGGGAACCCTTTCTCTGGCGGGACGGGGAACGTGATCTTCGTGATCTGGTGATGTATGCAAAGAAACATTTTCTCCGTGTGGCGGTAACCACGAACGGCACGTTTCCCCTGGATGTTCCGGCGGACGTGATCTGGGTAAGCATAGACGGGCTGAACGAGACCCATGACCTTCTGCGGAGCGGCTCTTTCGACCGGGTATGGGCGAACCTGGAGGCTACCCGGCATCCCCGGGTCATGGCGCATTTTACCATAAACCGGATCAACTGGCAGGAGCTGGACCAGGTCGTGGAAAAGCTGAAGGAAGTGCCTGCCGTGAAGGGATTGACGGTGCAGTTGTTTTATCCATACGACCGGGGTGAATCCTCCCTTTCCCTTTCACCGGATGAGCGCAGGATGGCCCTGGAAAACGTGATCCGGCTGAAAAAATCCTACCCCGTCATCAACTCCCGGCGCTCTCTGAAAGCCATGATACGAAACGACTGGCGCTGCCACGATGACGTGCTGATCAATGTCGATCCTGACACGACGCTTACCCAGGGATGCTACGCGAAGAGCCGGGGCAGGGTCAATTGCCGGGAGTGCGGATTTACGCCCGTGGCGGAGGCTTCGGGAGCTCTGGATTTGCGGCCCGGCTCCATTCTGGCGGGATGGCGGGCGTACTTGTCTTAAGAGGGGATATCCTGCTTTTTACGAAATCGTCAACATTAGAAAAAGAAGAGAATGATTGCTCATGAAAGAAGATATAACAGAGATCCTGTCACCCGAATTGTGCGCGATTAAAATATTTGAAATCAGCGGTGCGAAATTTGATCCCGATGTTGCCGCCGGTCTGTGGCCGAGAATATTGCAGCATAAGTGGCTCATGTCCGAAAAACTCGGGCGGGATGCAGGTCTGCGCGTCGCGTGCATCGATTTTATTGAAAATATGGAGCAGGCCAGTGAGGAATACCTGGCCTACAAGCAGAGGGACATCCTGAATGAGATGGGAGCTCAGACCATCGGAAAAGGAATCTGGGACACCATCTCCGATTCGCAGCCGCCAAAGCAGCTCGTTCAGAGGAAAATCATCCTTCCGCTGACGGAGAAA
>SPCN01000238.1 GCA_004525465.1 Chrysiogenales bacterium
ATAATAGGGCTGAGCCGCCAATCTTTCAGAGCCACTTTCAGAACGTTGAAACGCCATTTGATACTGTCCTCACTTCCAGGCAGTCCCCCTATTTTTTCTTTGTAATTGGTGCCCTTGATTTCCATTCTCATGGTATTGACTTCGGGGTTGACAAATTCATCTATCTTGGCTTCGCCGAATTCACCCATCGAAATGTCGCTTTTTTTCTCGATCTTCAACCATTTGTTTTCGGTGGTGGTATGGTACACGAAAACACAACTGCCAAGTATCAGCAGGAGAACTGCCGCGGTCGATTTCAGGGCCAACTTCCTGCCACGCCAACCGGCAACGACCAGCATCCCCAATAAAACACCGGCCCAGGCCCCACGGGAACAACTCATCATCGCGGCTGCAAAGCTTACCGCCAGCACGGCCATATGCATCATTCTTCTCTTTTTTTGACCGGCGTTCCTGCTAGTCAATCGGCACAGTGCCGCCAGGAAGATGATCACAGCGGAGGATCCCATGATGTTGGGAGCAACGACGGTGCCGCGCAACCACAGAGAGCCATATTCGGCGCGTACCATTCCCGCATTGATGTCGAAATAAAGCAGGTAAAATCCGATCACGGACAGGGAAATCGCCGCGGCGCCAAAAACATAAAATACCCTCCAGGCTTCCCAAAGCTTTTCCGCTGCGGAGAGATAATGGACCATAGACAGAAAAGCTAAAAAATACGGCAGATAGACCAGGCTCTTTTTCAAGGATTGCCATGGTACCGGCGAGAGCAAAAGCGAAGAAAGCAGCATGAGCGGAAAGAGCGCCAGCACCAGAACCACTTGCCACTGCAAACGGAAAAGTATTTTTTTGCGCAGCAGCTCCAGGAAAAAGCAGGCGAATAGCAGCATGGCCATGAGCTGTTCGAAACGGATCGTCGTGCCAGCGATCTTCCAATAGACGCGCGATAGGAAGACCGAGGCAATGAACAGGAGTAAGGCCGGCGGCAAAGTGGGCCGTCGCCACCAGTATACGCCCACTCCGCATAGTAAGAAAACAACTAAAAATATTTTAAGCAAAAGTATCTCTCAACTACTTTTTATAGTTTTCCGGAGTTAATGTCAAGTTCCCTTTCACGTCCCGGGCCCTTGAACCGGGATCAATTGCCCAGGAAGGGCGCGGCTCCATGGGGATTGGGCAGTCTGGCGCGCTCCTACAGGTACCCCAGAGCTTTCAACTGTCGTTTAAGATCTTCCGGCAATTGGGCAGGCGCGGAGAATCCGCCGCCAACGAGAGCGCGAAAAGCCTTCTGTTCATTCATGATCCTGGCGGCCCGCTCCCGCATCCGGATCAACCGGGCCTTGTCCGCGCCAGCCAGATTGTCCAACTCGCCTGGGTCGGTCAAATGATTGTATATCCACTCGCCTGGAATCTCGTGGACAGTTTGATTGGAGTAGCTGAGCTCTCCCTGGTTGAAGCGGACGAACTGCAGCGTGTCATCAAAACTGAGGACTTGGCCGCTGGGGGCATCCATGTTGCGGATCAGCGGCAGCAACGATACGGCCTGCGGTTTCAGCCGCGGGGTGATGCGCAGGTATTCAAGAATCGTGGGCATGAGATCGAATTGGCTGACCGGAGTCTCGATCTTTCGACCGCCATACTTTCCTCCGGGAAATTTGACCAGCAGCGGCACATGCAGGGTTTCCACGAACAGGTTTTTGTGAAGAGTGCCGCCGTGCTCCCAGAACTCCTCGCCGTGATCTGAAACGACCACGATCAGGGTCTGGTTGTACAAGCCTTTGCTCTTCAGCAGCTCAACGACCTTGCTGAATACCATGTCGGAGTAGCTGACCCCGGCATCGTAGAGGGCGCGAACATGATGGCGATGCCTGGGATTATTGCCATCAATGCTCTTCCAGAAGGAATTATGCAGCGAAACCCATTGCTGCCGTTTTTTCTGTTCAGCGTCAGGAGCTGACGCAGCGGCAGACGGGTTGTCCTGGGTGCGCATGTTGGATATAAGGTCCTTATGCTTGACGGGCAAACCCGGCTCGGGGTTGGCCAGGAACCGTTCGCGAACTTGTTGCGGAGCACTGATATAAGGGTCGTGGCAAAGAAAATGATGGATAAAGAGAAAGAAGGGCTTTTTAGCCTTCCGGCTTGCCTGCAACTGGGAAAAGAGCGCCTTAGGCCCCGAGCGGTTCCAGAAAAATCTTCCCCAGTTGATGATCTTGTTGCTATAGAGATCGAATCCCTGGCCAAAGCCAAAAAAAGCCGAAACATGACCTCCACTGTGCAACCCGATCGTCCGATAGCCATTCTCCTTTAGATACTGGGCCAAGGTAGGGATTTTCGCACTTAGTTTCGAAAGATCGTACATCTTTGCCAGATTTTCCTGCTGAAGCAAGTTCGTGACGCGATGAACGGGGGGCAGGAGTCCGGTAAAGAGGGACATGTGGGATCCGGTGGTGCTCGGCGCCTGGCTGATCGCCTGCATGAATTGAACACTTTCCCGGCTGAAGGCGTCGATGTTGGGAGATGTCCCGGTCGGGCAGCCGTAACAGCCGAGACGATCGGCGCGCAGGGTGTCGATCGAGATCAGGATGATGTTGGGGCGCAGCGGCTTTGTGTGAGAAAAATGAAAAGCCAGCCCCACGGCAACGAGGACTACGAATCCGGCCGCAGGAACCAAGTACTTGGCCGGGATGTGCCGCGCCCGGATCCAGGCGCGCCCGACCAGGCGAGTTGTTGCCGTTATAGCGAACAGGCCGGCAGCATACAGCAGTACAAAAAAGCGGCTCAGCACCTGGTTTTTCAGAAAAAACAGGACAACCGCCGCCAAAAGCAGTTGAAATATAACGAGCTTGGCCAGGGTGATTGTTTCGCGGCCGAGACCCTTGGGTTCCTCATAAAATTTATGCATCCGTGCGATCAGGTGCCAGGCGGTCCCCAGCACGACCAGCAAGGAAAGTTCCGCAATTTTTGGAATTACCGGGACAGGAAAGAACCCGGCATGGAGCTTGGACCGGTATGCAGCCCAAAAGAAGACTGCCACGACCGCCAGAAAATCGACCGACCGCATAAAGAACCTATTTCGCATTTTTATTCATCCCTTCATGCGCACTTGCATTTTTCCGTAAAAGATTGCGGACCACGCTCTGACCACCGAGCCGTCAAAAAATTTCCATTGGCAATGCAAAAAAATGCAATGATTTTTTTGCAGCAACATCTTTTATAGGGAAATAATAATCGCTTCAACTTTTTTTTTCAAATTATTATGCGGACACACCACAAAAGGTCATCCCGGGGATCAAACACGCCGACCTTCATTCTCCATGCTTCCTTTTGGCGTTTTCGCCGCTGGTTACAGTGCGGAAGCTTTCAAATTGACGATCAAATCCACAAGCTTCACGAAAGAATATTCCCAATCGAATTTCGCCGCTTGCGCCAATCCCCTGGTGCGCAATTCCCGCCGCAACGCACCATCGGTAATGACTTGCCGCAGGCTGGCAGCGATCGCTGCCGGATCGTCGGGATCGACAAACAGCGCGGCATTGCCACAAACCTCATGCATGACGTCAATATCCGATACCACGACCGGCACTCCCGAGGCAAGTGCTTCCAACGCCGGCAATCCGAAACCTTCCGCGAAAGAGAGATAGGCAAATCCGCAGGACAGGGCGTACAGCAAAGGCAGGTCCTGGTCAGGAACCCGGCCGATGAAGCGAACTCGTCCTGACATCCCATGTTTTTTGATTATATCTCCAAAGTGCTGTTTTGGAAGATTCCCGACACCGGCCAGGATCAATTGCACATTCTTCTCGCCGAGTTGCACAAACGCATTCAGAAGGCCCGGGATATTTTTCCTGGCGTTCCCCCTTCCCACATAAAGGAGAAAGCGATCGGGAAGAGCATATCGGCGGGCCACCTGTCGCATTTCTTCCTGATCATGGGCTTCAGCCGGGCGGAAGGCCCGGCTTACGCCGTTGGCGACGACCTCGATTCCGCCGCGGCCTGAAAAACCTAGGCCCTCGAGACGCCGCCGCTC